>DYKK01000222.1 GCA_020722625.1 Anaeromyxobacter dehalogenans | reverse complement strand
TCGTTGGGGTTGATCGTTTCCCGACGGGCCTTCGCCCCTGTCGGAGGCGGCTACTTCAGCAGCCCCGCATCCACGAGGACCTG
The DNA here is from genome assembly GCA_020722625.1 of Anaeromyxobacter dehalogenans. Taxonomy (GTDB): domain Bacteria; phylum Myxococcota_A; class UBA9042; order DTJE01; family DTJE01; genus DYKK01. Next base: position 5,631 of record DYKK01000222.1, on the reverse strand, counting down.
TTCGAGGAGGCTCACGCGGTCCAGCAACTCGGCGTTCTGCTGCCGCAGCCCCTGGACCTCCTGGTCCAGCGACTTGACCGCCGCGGCCAGGAGTCCGTCCATGTCCGACAAGTTGTATCCGCCCGAGAACCGGCCGTTCCACTCGGTCAGGTTCGGCGGGAGCGTCTCGGCGATCACGCCGATGTGCGGGGCCCCGCGATACACGGACTCTCGGCCGTCCGCCGACGGACCCGCTGCCTCGGAGGGGTCCGTGGTCTCGCCCTTGTACCGATAGAAGACCGTCCGCGCCGCGCGGAGCCGGTCGAGGGCCCACTGATACTCGGTCTCGGACAGGTCGCGGATGTCCTTCTTCAAGGTCTCGCTCGACCCGCTGTTGAACCCGTACGCCCACATCGCCTTGAACCGCCGTCCGTTCCAGCCCACGTACCCGTAGTCGTTGCCCACGGGGGCAATGCTGTGGCCGCCGATGGAGATCCCATTGACCTCGAGTTCGTTGAACCTGGCGTGATTGCCCCGCACCGAGGACGTCCCGATGACGTGATTCGCCCCGACGACGTGCAGCCGCGTGTCGCCGGTCCCGTCCACCTGGAAGCACGAGTTGTTGTAGTCGTACCAGATCGGCGACATCTCGCTGTGTTCGGAGATCAACCTTCCCGTGAACCGCCCCGCCATGGTGGTCTGGACGCTCTGGAACCGGAAGCCCCGGCCGCCGCCCGACCCCACGTCCCCCTGGAGGATGATCTGGCCCTCGGAGACGCCGGAGTCGTGGAACTGCAGTGTGGGCTGATTCCCGCCGCCCTCGTTGATGGACACCGTGTAGTATCCCGCACAACACGGCCCCACGCCGTCGTTGACGGACAGTTTCCGCAGCACCGACGTGGAGTTCGGGTCCACGTAGTACCCGGTGTCGTTGTAGTCATAGAAGATCGGCGACCGGATGTCCGCGAACCCGTAAACACGGTCGGCCTGGACCTCGTTCATGCGGCTCGTCCCGTTCGGGTCCACGCGGTAGCCGAGGTTGTCCGCGTCGTAATAGATCGTCCCGAGCATATGCTCGCGGTTCGGCTCGGTGTCCCCCACGTTGTATTTCAGGAGGGCAAAGCCCTCGAAGTGGATGCGCCCCCTCCGGCCCTGGATGCGCACCCGGACGTTCTGCCCGATGGGGAGGTTCTCCGCGATGGCGTAGATGGTCGAGGTATACGGAGACTGGCTCGTCGCCCGGTACGTGTAGATGCGCTTGTGGAAGGTGTAGTTCGCCCCGCCGTTCGAGGACAGATAGACATCGAAGAACCGGGTGTTGCTCCAGTCCAGGTGCGACATCAGGACCGACCGGTACTGGTTGCCGTTCAACGACAGGGTGATGGTGTATCCCGAAGCGTCGGAATCTCCCTCCGGCGGGGTGGCCCGGCAGTTGGTCGAGAAGCGGTTGAACCCCCAGCAGTTGCTTCCCCCGTACCACGACCCGCCGTACGCGATCCGCCCATCCTCGACCTGCACGACCTCGCCCGAGATGTTGACGTTGCCCGCGGTCACGGTCCCGTTGAACGAGGCGTTGCCGTCCCGGTCCACCCAGGCGGTCTCGGCGCCCGAGGCGTTTCTCCAGGAGGTCCGCCCGAACTGGATGCCCAGGGTCCCGGTCGTGGACCACGAGTCCGTCAGCAACAGGGTCTGGCCGCCGCCCGGCTCGATGTAGATCGTCCCCGCGCCCGCGAGGCCCCAGGTCCTCAAGTAAGTCTGTGCGTGCGCCGGATCGGATTGCGAGTAGATCGGACCGAACGCCCTCACGTTCCCCTGCACGTCCAGGGCCTCGCCGGGGTCGCGTCCGATCCCGACGCTCGTCCCCTCGAACTCGAGCCGGTCGTTCGCCATCAGGCGCAGCCTCGCGTCGTAGTCCGAGGAGGCGTCGTTCGCCCAGTCGATGTACGGCGTCCCCCCGGACGACCCGGACCGCAGTTCCAGCCCGATGTTTCCGTCCGTTCCGCGAAGCCAGAGCAGGTTGTTCGACCCCGCGGCGGTTCGCGCATAGACATCTCCCACGACGTCCAGTTTCCCCCCGGGGCTGGTGGTCCCGAGGCCCAGGTTGGTGCCGTTGTCGTACAGGACCGAGTTCCCGATGTCGGAGCCGGTGGTCCACCGCGCGAGGTATCCGGCGGTCCCGCTCCCGCCGACCCCCGCGGGCCAGGAGGACCGCGTGACCCCGCCGAGGGTGAGGTTCGTGAAGTAGCCGTTCGCCCAGCGCAGGGACGATGTCCCCAGGGTCCGCGCGTTGTCCGTGTATGGTTCGACGTTTCCGTTGGTCGTGACTTTCGTATTGAAATAGAAAGACCCACGGTCTGTCTGGAAGTGCGCCCACCCCGTGTTCTGCGGTCCGACATCCACGTACCCCGAGTTCGTCTGGACCCGCAGCGAGTTCCCGTCGCCCCGGACCAGGCGGGTGTTGGTGTCCGTCAGGTACACGCTGCCGTTCGCGCGGACGTTCCCGTTGACGTCGAGCTTCTGGCTGGGGCCGCTCGTCCCGATGCCGACGTTTCCGTTCCCGCCGCTGCCGGTCGCGCTCACGAAGAGCGTCTCCTGGAGGCGCGTATTCGTGGTGATGCCGGCCGCAAGGTCGCCTGGGTAGTTGAGGTACATGGTACCGGACTTGTTCGTGCCGGCGCCGCTGATCACGAGGTGGGTGTCCGTACCCCGGATGTAGGGCCGGTCGGTGGTCGCGCTGTTCGCCGCCGAGATGTTCAGGTAGGCGGTACGGATGGCGTTGGCCGGGTTGCCGCCGATGTCGAGCGAGGCGCCGGGCGCGCCGGTGCCGATGCCGATCGCGTTCGTCACGTAAGCGTTGCCCTGCCCCGGGTCCGAGTTGGTCCCGATGGACAGGCTCTTCGTGAAGGCCCCGAAGCCGTTCGGATAGAGCAGGCAGTACCCCCCGGACGACTCACACGAGGTCTCGCAGCCCGCGCCGATCCAGCCGGTGGCGCCGATGTTGCCGCCGACGTGGAGGGCGTTCTGGGGACTCGTGTGGCGGATGCCCACGTTCCCGTTGTTGGTGCCGAGCCCGTTCACCTGCATGACCACGTCGCCGGTGTCGTCCACAAACTTCCAGCCCTCGTTGCCGTGACCGTGGAAGTTCATCCACCAGTTCTCGACCGCGATGTACTTCGACGTGTCGGTCGAGCCGAAGTACAGGCGTCCCGAGTTCTGGTTGGGACCGATGCGGAGGTCCCCGTTTTCGACATGAAGACGGCTGGACGGTCCGGTCGTGCCGATGCCGACGAACCCGCCGGACGCCAGCGTCAGCGCGTGGTTCCCGTTGTCGGAGGCCGTGCCCCCGGTGTAGAAGTCGAGCCCCGTGTTTCCGGCCCGGACCCGCGCGTTGTACGCGCCGCTGTTGGCGCCCGGGTTCATCCACAGGAATCGGCTGTTGTCGTCGCTCTGGAGTTGCAACGCGGACGACCATTCCCACGGGTACGCGGCGTACGAGATGAGCCCCGTGCCCGCGGTCTTCAGGGTCAGTGTCCGGGTGGAAGCGCCTCCGCCGAATGTGTCGAAGATGCCGCCGCCCGTAACGTGCAGTTTCGCCGCCGGCGCGGCGTTCCCGACGCCCAGGTTCCAGCCGGTGTTGTTGGGGTACAGGTTCGAGCCGCTCTGGGTCCAGTAGTTCGGCGTGGCGGTCGCCGCGGTGGTCTGCGTGGACCCGTCCGGGAACCGGAACCCGCCGGACCGGGACCGGATCAGGCCGTTCACGTCCAGTTTCACGCCTGACTCGGGGAACACGTTGACCCCGACGTTCCCGGTGCCGGCATCGAGGGCGATGTTCTGTCCGCCCCCGAAATCGAACTCCGCCGCGACCCCGGCCCCGCCGCTCGCCAGCGCGACCGCCGGCGAGGACCCTCCGGTCCGGTCCACCGCCATCACGTAGATCCCGTGAACCTTCATCTGGTGGCCGGCACAGGTCGCGGGGATCTTCGCCTCGAGCCGCCAGTACGGGGTCCCGCCGCCCGCGGCCGCGATCTGGTTCGCGATGGGCGGGACCTTGACCCACGCCACCGTGCCCTCCTCCGGGCTCCCCCAGTCGCGAGGGACCTGGAAAGCGTGTCCGTTCTTGCCCGCCCACGAGAACCAGAACCGCCAGTCCGTCCCGTCCGCGCAGGCGTCGATGTTGTCGCCCTTGCGGATGCCGAGGTAGTACTCGCGCACCGTCCCGGAATACACCGGCAGGTTGAACAGGTACTCGAGCCTCGGGTACAGGGTCTTGGTGATGGTCTGATAGTTCGAGGTCGAGGTGATGCGCGCCGCGCCCTCATCGAAGCCGTACACCTGGACGACGCCGCGCACGTGCGACCCGGTCACGCCCTGCACCACATCCTGCCACGAGGCCTTGCAATCGTTGTTGATGCACAGGCCGGCGCGGCCGTTGACCGTCCCGTAGAAACTCGCGTTTCCCTCGTCCAGGCTGATGGTCGCGACGGCCGTGGTCGTCGTGGTCCCCCCGGGTCCCGCCTCGCTCCACTGTTTCAGCCCCGGGCCGTCCCGCCGGGTGAAGTGGAGGTCGTTCGGCCCGTTCTCGTGGTAGATGCCCCACGAGTGATAGGGCGGGAAGTCCGCGAAGATGCGCGTGTTCCCCTCGCTCGTCTGCTGCTGGATCGCGATCTGCCCGTTCGTGACCTTCATCACCGCCGCGGTGGAGGGGACGACCGATGACGAGAAGGACCCGCCGATGCCGACGTTGCCGTTGACCTGGAGGTTCCCGGCGTGGAAGGCCGCGCCGTCCGCCCTGAAGTAGTGATAGAGGTTCCCGCTGTATTCGCCACAACCATAGCCGGAACAGGAATTTCCGTAGATCGCGAATCGCTCGTTCGAGTTATCGTTCAATTGTAGCTGGAGCTCATTGGAGTCTCCACCAAACCGATATTTCCTGAGACGGTACGGGTCGGAATCATCTCCCCCGTCTGCGTTGCGGAAGGCGATCTCCGGCGTGCTGATCCGGCCCCGAACGTCCAGGCGGTCATTGGGGCTCGTGGTCCCGACCCCCACGTACCCGTTCCGGCCGGACCGCCCGCTGATGACGAGCGCGTCGTTGGTCCAGCCCCCGTTGTACAGGGTGTCGAACGAGGTCCCGAGCCCGTCGCCGTAGTCAAAGAGTGTGATGCGGCTCCCGTAAGCCCAGCCGCTTCCGTTCGCGTTCTGGGACGAGGCCATGATCAACGAGCGCGTCCCGCGGTGGTACGAGGAGGGAATATTCGAGTAAGAGGTCGTGAGGGCCAGGTCCCCGTGGACCTGGAGTTTGTGCGTGGGCGAGGCGGTCCCGACGCCGACGTTGCCGCCCGCGACCGCGAGGTAGGCGTCCTGGTCCGACCAGAGCTTGCCCATGGCGATCCCGCGGCCTCCGTACACGCTCCCCGCGCCGTCGCCCACGTACAGCCAGCCGTTGGTGTGCGAGCTCAGGGAGTGCGACCCGAAGTAGAGCCCGCCCGCCCCGTAGGCGCCGCCCGCGTTGGTGCGGATCGAGCCCGCGACGCGCAGCCTGTCCGTCCCCGTGTCGGTCGTCCCGATCCCGACGTTGTACGAGGTGGACGTCGGGGACAGATTCGACCCGGACAGGGCCCAGTAGTTGAGCCCGGAACCGCACCCCGCGGG
>DYKK01000221.1 GCA_020722625.1 Anaeromyxobacter dehalogenans | reverse complement strand
ATCAATTTCCGCAATCCTTCGAATAGACACGAAATTTGCTTCGTTTCATTTCACCACCCTGGGGCCGCGACTTCCAGGTCGCGGCTGGCACGAAACCAGGACATATCAAGGTGTTCCGTCGTGCTGCCAAGATCGGGGTGGCAGATCGTGGGGGGTGCGCCGGGTCCCGACCATCCTCGGGTTCATCGCGTTCGGTTCCGCATCCACTCCCGTCTTGGGCGCTCGCATCGCATCGTCGGAGTCGGGACCCGGGCGAATTGTCAACGGACGACTGCGTCCCCTGGCGCCCGCGGTCGCGCGCGAGCCGGGTCGCCCCGTCCGTCCCTGCCGGAGTGCATCTCCGGCCGGCCCTCACCGGACCGGCCGGAGACTAGAGGGAAGTTAGATGAAAAAGAGGTTGATGGGAAGGCTCGTGGACCTTTTCAGAACCACGTGCCTTCTTCCCGTAGCAGGATGCGTGCCAACTCTCGAGAACGATGCGGGCGTCCCCGGGTCACAAACCGCCGAGGGCCGCGCCAAGGCCGACCGGAGTGGGCGAACCTGCCGCGAAGAGGTCGGTCGCCACAGGCCCCTGGACCCGGACAAACCGCGGTTCCTCCGGATCGCCGAGTGCGACGGTGTATCAGACCGGGACAGTCCTTCGGGGGCCCGGACGGGTTTCCGGCGCTCGGACGGCCATGTTCCGGCCATATTACGCGCTTGACGCAACGCGCCAACCCGGCCACTCGCGACACGTATCACTATCGTACATGCGTATCAAAAGAGAACGGAGTTGTCCGCACCGACCGGCCGGGCCCAGGGTCCGTCGGGGACCGGGTCATGGCGCGCGAACACGGTCACGGGCAGGTCAATCCTGCCCCGGTCCCACGTCATCGGTCGAAACAGCGAACGCGACCGGACCGCCGGGTGCGCGCGGGCCTCCCCGAGATCCAGGACCGGCTCCACGCAGGGGGCCACCGGATCGTCCGCGAGGAGGCGCGCCCTCGGAAGCGTGGCGATCCCCGCGGCGAGGGACTCCACGTCCGCCCCCCCGAACAGGGCCTCGACCTGCGCCGCGAACCGCGGTTCGAGGGCCGCCACGCTCACCCACCGTCCGTCCCCGCCGCGGTACAGGCGATAGGTCGCGACGCCGCCCTCGAGGAAGCCCGCTCCAGCCACGGGACGGTCGCCCCCCGCCTCGCGCGCGTGCGGCGCCATGGCGAACGTCAGCGCCCCGTCCAGGAGCGGCACGTCCAGGACCCGACCCCGACCCCGGCCCCGCGCGCGGTCCAGGAGGGCGGCGAGGACGGCCGAGACCGCGATCAGGGCCCCGCCCACGTCCGCCACCTGGACCGGCAGGGGGTTCGCGGAGTCGTGCGCCCCCAGGACACCCGACAGGCCCACGAAGTTCACGTCGTGCCCGGCCCTCGCCGCGTACGGTCCCGACACGCCGTACCCGGACATGCGGGCCACGACCAGGTCCGGGTATCGCGCCACCAGGTCCTCGGGGTCCAGACCCAGGCGCGGCAAGACGTCGGGGCGAAAGCCGTCCACGAGGCCGTCCGCGCGAGCCAGGAGTGCATGGAAACGATCGAGGTCGCCCGGGTCCCGCAGGTCCAGGGCCGCGAACCGCTTGCCGCGGTTCAGACAGTGGAACAGGGCGGACGCCCCGGCCACGACCGGGGGGGCGGCCCGCAGCGGGTCCCCTTCCGGAGGCTCCACCTTGACGACCTCGGCGCCCAGGTCGGACAGCATCAGCGTGGCCAGGGGGCCGGGGAGGTTCCACGACAGGTCCACGAGCCGCATTCCGGCGAGGGGCTTCCAGGACCGGGATTCGCACACGACCGAGGCACCTTCGCATCTGTGGTTGGGGCACCGCGCCCGGGATCACCACCCCTGGGGCGACAGGACCTGCTGGAGTTTGATCGCCATCGCCACGTTGCCCTCGACCTTCAGGCGGCCCGTGGTGAAGGCGACCATCGGGTTGAGACGTCCCTCGGACACCGCGACAAAGTCCTCCGCCTTCATGCGGATACGGACGTTCATCTTCTCGGCCGCGCCGGCCCGCACCACCGGGACGTTCAGGTCCAGGTGCCAGGTCCCGCCGTGCTCGCCCTCCAGCACGAACTCGAACACGCCGCCGATCTTCTTCGCGCGCTCCGGGTTCTTCGCGATCCGACCGGCCAGATCGCCCATCAGGACCTGCTCGGGAGTCTTGTCGGACATCGGATGACCTCCGTCGTCGAGACGATGCACGATACCATGAAATCGTGGCCAAAATCCGCCATCAATTTCCGCAAGTCTTCGAATATACATGAAATCTGCTTCGTTTCATTTCACCACCCTGGGGCCGCGACTTCCCCAGTCGCGGCGGGCACGAGACCGCGACAAATCGAGGGATTCCGTCGTTTTTCCGAGGTCGGGACGGCGGACCGTGGGTGGGTGGTGAATTCGGGACTGGACTACAATGTCGCCGATGGAGCGGATTGGACCGGCCAGGACCCTCGCGGTCTCCGGGAACATCGGGACGGGCAAGTCCACCCTGACTGCGTTTCTGACGAAGCACTTCTCCATCGTCCCCCTGTTCGAGCCAAACGACGAGAACCCCTACCTCGCGGATTTCTACGCGGACATGAGGCGCTGGGCGTTCCACTCGCAGGTCTTCTTCCTGATCCGCAAGTTCCACCTTCACCAGGACATGGCCCGGGCCCCGGGACCGGTCATCCTGGACCGCACGATCTACGAGGACGCGGAAGTCTTCGCCGCCAATCTCGCGCGGATGGGCATCCTGTCGGACCGGGAGTACCGGACCTACTGGTCGCTCTACGAGACGCTCGTGGACCTCCTCCGCCCGCCGGACCTGCTCATCTATCTTCGGTGCTCGCTCGGGGCGATCCGGCGGCGCATCGCCTTGCGAGGCAGGCCCGAGGAGCAGGGGGTCTCCGACGACTACCTGAAGCGCCTGAACCGCCTGTACGACCGCTGGTTCTCCCGCTACGACCGCTCGCCCACCCTGGTGCTCCGGACCGACCGGATTGACTACGTGTCGGACCTGGTGGACCAGGTGGACCTGATCAAGACCATCGAGCGGTGGATGGGCGGGCGGGACCGCGCCAGCGCGAACCCCCACCGAGAGGGCGAGTCGCCGTGCGGATGACACCGGCCTGGATCGCGGCTCTCGCCGCCGTCGCGTGCGGCCCCGCGCAGAGCGGGGAGGGGGAGTACCTCCTGGCACCGCTCACGGTCCGGGCCGTGGAACCCCTCGAATGGCTCCTGGGGACCCGGGTCACGCTCACGGGGACCGGGTTCGTCGGGAGCGCGGTCGGCACCATGACCGCGACGATCCAGGGCCGGTCGGGGGGGCGCGACGTCGCGGTGCGGGTGGATGTCGGGGCCGACGCGCCGGACCGGGCCGGCTTCCTGGTCACCGCGGCCCTCCTGCCGCACCTTCCGGTGGACGGCGACCCCCTCGCCGGCACCCTCGTGGTCGAGCGTACGGGGCCTCGCGGCGTGTCCGCGAGCGCCTCCATCCCCATCACCGTCCGGGTCGTGTCGCGCCTGGAGCCGGCCGTCCAGGCCCTGACCCCCGTCCAGGTGTATCCGGGCGAGGAGGTCACGGTGGCGGGCGGCGGCTTCTTGCTGCCGGGCGAGGGCACCCTCGACGAGACCGGGAACGCGCGCGCGGGGACCACCTGGCTGCGCCTGTCGGGCCGGGTGTCCGGCGACGAGCCCGGCGACGTCCGCGACCTCGCGGTGCCTCTGACCGCGACCGACCGCCACCGCGCGACCTTCCGCCTGACCCCCGACCTGATGGGGCTCGTCCCTTTTGAATTCGAAGGTTCCGCGGAGGTCCGCAACGTCTTCTCCGGGGAGACGGGATCCCTGGAGGTCGTCGGAAATCGTCTGGACGGCGTGACCTTTCGGATGGGGAAGACCCGTCTGACCGGCCTTGCGCCGGCCGTGGTCCGCCGCGGGCAGGACCTCGTGTTCCACGGCAACGGGTTCTTGCCGGCCGACGGGGCGATGGGGACCATCACATTCGTCGCCTTCACCGGAACCCTGACCGGGCCGGACGGGGCCGTGACCCAGCACGGCCAGGCCGACCCGATCGTGTTCGTGCCGGACACGGTCGAGGGCAACACCCTGGCCCACCTCGTGCTTCGCACCCTGGTCGGGCCCGACCGGCGACCCGCGGGCCTCGGGTCGCGGCGCGCCACCCTGACCGGCCTGTTCACGCCGCACGTGGTGTTCCGCGACCGGGTGACGGCGGGCGACGGGCTCCAGGCGACCCTGGAGGTGGGGCGTCAGGTCCAGGTGGTGTGGGTCCGGTTCCTGCCCACCTTCGAGGACGGCCTCGACACGTTCGGCCTGCGCGCGGCGTCCGAGGCCGTGAAGGAACGGGCCGTCGCGGTGTGCACGGGGGACTATCAGGGGGTCTCCGTGGAGTTCCGGACCACCCGGCCGGACGACTTCGTCGAGTACCTGACCGTGGAGGTCATGGCGAGCGACCCGAACGACGCGGGCCTGCTGGGGCTGGACAACTCCTTCGGCAAGGACGTGGGGAACCTCGTCCTGGACGAACTCGTCGGGGGGTACAACGCCCGAAGCGACCGGGCCGGGTTCTACCCATACGGGGGCGTGTTCGTCGAGTCGTTCCAGTTCTTCTCGCCCCGGCTCGCGCAGGGAATCGCGACGGAGTTCGCGTCCGAGACCTTCGACACGGTCTTCGCCCCGGTGATGCCCGCCCTCGGCGGGGACCCGGCGCGGGCCGACGAGGTCGGGGCGGGCGGGGCGCGCGGTGCCGCGGTGGCGGAGGCGGTCCGGGTCCTCGGCAACCTGATCGGAGACACGATCTCGCACGAGGTCGGACACGCCCTGGGCCTCGCCGCCGTGGAAGGGGACTTCCACGACCCGGGGGACAACCCCGGCTACATCATGGACGCCGGGGTGTTCCGTCCCTTCGAGGAGCGCGCCCAGATGCCCGGGGCCTCCCCGCGGGTCTTCGCCCCCTATGACCAGGCGTATCTCGAGGAGATCCTGCCGCTGGATTGAACAAAAAATGCACACTGATTATTTATGTCATAGTTGTCGTGTGGGGTGGTTGGTCCTTGGGATGACCGGCGCCCTGGTCCTCCCCGGATGCCATCCCGCACCGCGCGCGACCCCCCCCTCACCGGACGTCCTTGCCTCGGAGGCCACCCCACGCCTGCCGGAGGTGAGGGCCCTGTTCACGTCGCCCGACGGCCGCCGATCGGAGTTCCGGCTCGAAGTCGCGGACACCCCACAGACGCGGGCGCGTGGCCTGATGTTCCGGCGCGACCTCGCCCCGGACCGCGGGATGGTCTTCGTCTTCCCCAAGGACGACATCCAGCAGTTCTACATGAAGAACACCTACATTCCTCTGGACATGATCTTCATCGGATCGGACCTGAGGGTGGTCGGAGTGGTCGAAAACGCGCGTCCGCTGACGCTCGACATCCGCTCGGTGGACCGGCCTTCCCGTTACGTGGTCGAGGTCCGGGCCTTCACCGCGTCCTCGCGCGGGATTGGCGCGGGCGCGACGGTCCGGTTCGATCCGCCGCTCGGACCGGTCCCCCGCTGACCCACGCCCAGATCCGCCATCAATCTCTGCAAGTCTTCGAATAGACATGAAATCTGCTTCGTTTCATTTCACCACCCTGGGGCCGCGACTTCCCCGGCTATCGGACGTGCCACAGGCACGTCCTCTCCCGCTCGGTCGCTTCGCTCCCTGC
>DYKK01000220.1 GCA_020722625.1 Anaeromyxobacter dehalogenans | reverse complement strand
ACGGCGGCTATCGGGCCGACACCTGGGAGCGGCACCTCGCCTCGACCCTCTCGACCCTCCGGGGGAGCGGCGGGGGGACGCACCAGAAGACCCTGATCGCGGACGGGATCACGACCGCGACCACGGTCGAGGGCTTCCTGATCTACGGTCCGATCAACACCAACCTCGGCGGCAACTCGTACGCGATCTGGATCCGGAACTCCACGTCCGCGCTCGCGATCCGGTCGAACATGGTGTACGGCGGCGCCGGGGGTCCCGGGGCGAACGGCGCGCACGGGGCGAACGGTTCCGGGGGGACCCAGGGGACCGCGGGCGGCGCGGCCAGGCAGGTCAACGCCAACTGCTTCGAGCAGTGCACGGCCGCGATGGAGACCGCGGGTGGAAGCGGGGGCTCGAAGACCTGCGAGGGTACGGACGTGAGCGGCGGTGCCGGGGGCCGGGCGGTCTGTCCGGATTTCCAGGAGTGGACGAACCTCTGCAACGACTGCAACACGGCGGAGAACCAGACCATCGCACCGGCGTCGAACGGTTCGGCGGGCCAGAACGGGGGCGGGGCCGGCGGGAGCGGCGGGTACGACTCGCTGATTGACGGGTCCTGCTTCGGGGATTGCTCGTGCTACGTCCCGACCGGGGAACGCACCGGGGCCAACGGCGCGGACGGGGCGAACGGGTCGAGCGGGAGCGCCGGGGGCGGGTGTGCGAGCGCCGGCGGGTCCGTTTCGGGCGGGGAATGGGCCGGCGGGTCCGGAGGCGGCGGTGCCGGGGGCAACCACGGTCGCGGGGGAGGCGGCGGTGGGGCCGGCGGCGGGGTCGAGACGTATTTCTCTTCCGGGTGTGCGGACTACGGGACGTCCGATATCGGGGGTTCCGGGGGTGGGGGCGGATCTGGGGGCTGCCGGGGGTTGGGGGGCGCCGGAGGCGGTGCGGGGGGCGGGGCCTTCGACCTCTTCCTCGTGTGGACGAGCGGCCCGGCGTCGGCTCCCGTGATCGAGAACAACGTCTTCACGCGCGGCTTCGGCGGCCTGGGCGGCCAGGGCGGGAACGGAGGCACGGGCGGCCCGGGAGGCGCCGGGGCCAACGGCGGGGCGAGCGGCGCCGGCAGCACGGCGACCTTCTGCGCGCCGGCCGGCGGCAAGGGCGGCCAGGGAGGCCAGGGCGGTCACGGCGGTGGGGGCGGGGGCGGCTGCGGCGGCGTGTCGTACGCGGTCTTCGCGAGCGGCCAGGGGGGCGTGAACCTCGCGGCGTACAAGAGCGCGAACACCTACCGGGGCGGGGGATCCGGCGGCCAGGGAGGCGCGGGCGGCGGCTCCACGGGGAACGTCGGGACGGCCGGGGCTGCGGGGTCCACCGGGGACTTCAACTTCTAGGAAGATCAGTCGCGCGAAGGCGCACTGTCCCGACCCTCCCCCCCTGGCCCCCGTGGGGCACGCCCGCCGCAGTCCAGCCGAGGACAGACCGCTCCCGTCACGTCCGGCCTCGTTGGCCGACGTGCCCACCACCACCCAACGGGGGGCTGACGCACCGGTGCATGCCCCGGCACCGTCACCCCGGGTCTGTCATTCCCTTTGTCGTTTGAAAACGCAAAGCGTTCCATCGTGTCTCAAATTCGGAGTAGTAGCGGTCAGCCTTCAGCCTTCAGCCTCTGGTCGAAGCCGGTTCGTCAGCCCGGAGACCTCCTCGTGCGGAAACGTTTGCGGGGCGCGGTAGATGACCAGGGTCCGTGGATGAGCCTTCTGCCAGACTTTCCTGTCGCGGAACTCCTTCACAGTTTGCACCGTACCATGAAAGGCTGACCGCTGACTGCTGACCGCTGACCGTTTTCCCCAGGGCGGGAGACGTACACCGAATCTCAGATCGTGTGATGCGCCAAGGGGATGGTCGTCTCCACCCCGCTGTTCTCCGCTACCACCCGCACTTCCGGCCGCGGTTCTGCTTCTTCAGCCAGTCGTGGAGCGGCGCGAAGTACTCGAGGATGGCGGAGGCGTCCATGCGGGTCTCTCCGGTCAGGGCCGCAAGGGCCTCGGGCCACGGGCGGGACATCCCCATCTCCATCATGGTGCGGATGCGGGCCCCGGCCTCCTTGTTCCCATAGATGCTGCACTCGTGGAGGGGTCCCTTGAAGTGCAGGACCTTCCGGCACAGGGCCCGATGGAACTGGAACTGGAGGATCGCGGCCAGGAAGTAGCGCGTGTACGGGACGTTGGCCGGGACGTGGTACTTCGCGCCCGGGTCGAAGTCGGCCTCGGACCTGGGCACCGGGGCCGCGACGCCCTGGTACCTGGTGCGGAGGTCCCACCACGCCCGGTTGTAGTCGTCCGGACCGATCCGCCCCTCGAACACGCCCCAGCGCCACCGGTCCACCAGCAGGCCGAACGGCAGGAAGGCGATCTTCTCGAGTGCGCGCTGCATCAGGGCGTTCAGGGCGCTTCCGGACGCCTCCCGCACGAGCCCGATCTCCTGGAGGTACGACCGGGTCACGGACAGGGCGATCAGGTCCCCGAGGGCCTCGTGGAACCCGTCGTTCGCGCTGTTGCGGAACAGGGGATCGAGTTCCCGGTAGGCCCTCTGGTAGTAGTTGTGCCCGAGTTCGTGATGGATCGTCGTGAAATCTTCCGCGTTGATGCGGATGCACATCTTGATGCGCAGGTCCTCGTCCTGGTCCACGTCCCACGCCGAGGCGTGGCACACGACCTCGCGGTCCCGCGGCTGCGTGAACATCGAGCGCTCCCAGAACGACGCGGGCAGCGGGTCCAGGCCGAGCGACACGAAGAAGGCCTCGGCGATCCGCACCATCTCCCGCTCGTCCACGCCGCGCGCCTTGAGTGCCGCCTCCAGGTCCAGGGCCGCGGCCTGCGCGGGCTCCGGCGCCACCAGGTCGAACAGGCCGCTCCACTCCTGGGCCCACATGTTGCCGAGCAGGTGCGCGGGGATCGGGCCGTCGGGAGGCACCCGCTCCTTGCCGTACGTCTCGACCAGACGCGACCTGACATAGCAGTGAAGGTCTCGGTACAGCGGTTCCACCTGCTTCCACAGGCGATCCGTCTCGGCCTCGAAGGCGTCCGGCGGCATGTCGTAGCGCGACTTCCACAACTCGGCCAGGTCGCGGAACCCGAGGGCGCGGGCCCCCTCGTTCGCCAGGGTCACGAACCGCTGAAACAGGGGCCGCATCGGCACCGACACCTTGCGCCATCCGGTCCAGATGTCCAGCAGTTCGTCGTAGTCCCGGCTCTTCGCCAGGACCTCGTACATGTCGGGCAGGGTCAGGCACTTCCCCTGCAACCGTTCCGGGCAGTGCTTCCCCTTCCCGTACAGGCTGTCCATCTCGGTCCCGATCCGCGCGAGTTCCTCGCGCTTGACCGGGTCGGGCGGCGCCGGCATGTCCAGGAAGGTCCGCAGCAGGTGGATCTTGCGCTTGAGCGTGTCGGTCAGCGGCGTACCCACGAAGTGGACCGCCTCGGCGGCCTTCCGCCCCACGTAGTCCATCAGTTCCTCGCGGGCCGAGGCCGCGATCGCCTGCGTGTCGTCCGTGATGTAGGTCATCCGGACCCACTCGGTCCGGTCGGAGTCGATCCAGCGGTCGAGGAGTCCTTCCTCTGCGTCGTCGAGGAAGGCCCTGGCCTCGCGGGCCGCCGGCGGCGGCCCCGCGGACGCGGGCGCCGAGGTCAGCAGCGCTGCGAGCATGCCCAGTGCGATGGTGTTGTTCCTCATGGTTCACCTCCTTGTCGCGGTTTCAATCCCACATCGGGTCGGATTCCGCAAGGCCCTCAGGGCACGGCGTCACACGAGTACGTTTGCCCGTCGGACACGCACGTCCAGGTCCCGTTCGCCGCGCGCACGGTGAGGGCCGCCTTCGCGTCCGCGACCGAGACCCCCACCGCGAACGTGGCCCCGCCGACATCCACCAGGAACTCGACCCCCGAGTCGGTCACGAGCGCGTCCACCTCGAATTCCCCGAACGTCCGGCCACCCACCGTGTCGGTCACCGACAGGGACGCCACGACCCCGTCCGGCTGGAAGAGCGTGTGCGCCACCCCGTCGAGCAGGTCGGCCTCGACCAGGCACGTCCTGAGCGTCAATCGCACGTAGCCGGACAGCGCCTCCGCGAGGCCGGCCGCCTCGGCCCCGAGGTCCGCGCGCACCTCTCCCTGGCTGAAGTCCGTGACCGGCACCGCCATCTCCGCGCCCGGGCAGGCAACGCGCACCCAACCGACGGCTTCGAGGGCCGACGACACCGAAGCCAGCGCCCCGTCTCCCGCCCGCAGCCCTCCTGCCGCGGACCCGGACGCGAGCGCCTCGACGCGCCCGGCCACGTACTCGACGAGCCTCGCCACGGCCCACACGACCCGCTGGTCACGGTCCGCGGCATCGAGCACCGCCTTCTCGGTGGTCGGGTTCCACACCCCGGTGGGCGCCGCGATCCGCGCCCGCACCTCGCCGAGCGCCGCGGGCGGGTCCCCGATCCCCGAGGGGCCGGCCTGCGCGCACGCCCATGGAACCAAACCCGACAGGATCCAGGTCGGCAGGAGTCGCGCCTGGTTCATCTTCAGAACCTCCAGTACGCCTCCACCGCGGGCAGCCAGCCCGCCTGCTGTTCGAGGAACCGCAGCCCCCTCGTCAGGGACAGGCGCAGGTTGGTCTTGCCCCAGCAGAACTGGACCGCAAGGTACAGCGTGTTCAGCCCCTTCACATCGAGACGCTGGTACTCGACGGCCCCGGCCCCGACCACAACCCCCGGGGCCACCGGTTCCTCGGCCTGGCCCGCGACCCGGACCACGCTGACCAGGGGGACCTGCGCCCCCGCGATCACGGCGAGGCCGTGCGTCGGGTAGAACGTCAGCGCGGGCTGCGCGAACACCTCGTGACCCCCGAAACCGGCCCGGGCCAGGGCGTCCCCCGAGTCGAGCGTCGCGTCCACGCCGCTCCACGTGTAACCCAGGCGCAGGTGGACCCCCATCCACGACAGAGCCGCCCAGGACGCGGTGGCCGTGACCGGCAGGATGTAGATGTTCACACCAGAATATTTTTCGCGCGTCTGCTCGGGCAGGACCCACAGCAGCCGGGGGTTGAACCACTTGAACCCCATCCCGGCCGCGAACGCGAAGTCGCCGACCTCGACGAAGGCGTACTTCGCGTTCAGGTTCACGATGCCGAACACGTCGTGCGCCACGTTGGTCCCCGCCTGGAGGCCCCTCACGATCCCGGCCTCGAACCGGGCGCTCGCCCCGAGGTCGTCCATGCCGGTCCCGACCAGTCCGGCCCCGGCCTGGAACTCGCCCGGATGCAGCGCGTAGGCCGTGTAGTCGGTGAGGCGCCCCTCCCCCTGGAAGTTCGGGTGGGCCAGGCAGCCCACGGTCACGACGACCGGGACGCCCAGGACGGCGGGCGGGATGCGGGACATCGGGCCAAGGCCCCCTTGCAGACCCGCGACCCTTCTATCAACCTCCGGGTCCCGAGGCAAGCGCGCCCCAACTCCACCGTCAATTGCTGCAATTCAGCGAAAATACGTGAAACCTGCTTCATCAAGGAGGGCTCCCTTGGCTTTTCTGCCGCCTCGCGACCCCCCATCCCCCGCGTCCAACGTAAACCTGACACTGACACTGACACTGACACTGTACCTGAACCTGCCCACTGAACCTGTCCCCGGGATCCGGGGTCCGGGATCCGGCATCCGGCGTCGCGGTGGAGGTGGCCTCCTCGTCATGCCCCGTCCCCGCGACCGACGTTGTCCTGGCACGGACACTGACACTGTTTCTG
>DYKK01000219.1 GCA_020722625.1 Anaeromyxobacter dehalogenans | reverse complement strand
CGGGCCTGGTCCTGGCCGAGTTGATCGCGCGCCGCCGCGCGAACCGCATCCTGGTGGTGTCGCCGGCCGGGCCACTGCTCCACCAGTGGCGGAACGAGATGCGCGACCGGTTCGGGCTGCGGTTCACGGTGCTGGACGCGGACGGCCTCCAGCGCATCCGGCGCGAGAACGAGCTGGGCGCGAACCCCTTCGACCACGTGGCCCTCGGCCTGATCTCGATCGACTTCGCGAAGCAGGAACGCGTACTGGTCGAGCTGGAACGCACCCAGTACGACGTGGTCGTCATTGACGAGGCCCACCACTGCGCGAGCCTGGGCGACGCCGGGGACCGCGAGGACTCGCAGCGCCGCCGGCTGGCCGAGGTCCTGGCCCGGCAGGGCGACGGGCTGCTCTTGCTGACGGCCACGCCGCACGACGGCTTCGACCCGCACTTCGCGTCCCTGGTCGAGCTGCTGGACCCGAGCCTGGTGGACGGACGCGGGGTCCTGCGGGGCGAGGCGTTCAAGAAGCACCTGGTCCGGCGCCTGAAGTCGCACATCCCGGACCCCATCACGGGCAAGCCGTTCCTGGAGCGCGAGGTCCACCCCGAGAAGGTCGCCTTCGGCCGGGACTCCCACCCGCGGTTCACGGCGTTCCAGGAGGCCCTTCTGGCGCTGGTGGTCCCGAACCTGCGGCGCGCGCTCCGCAACCGGCGCTACGGCGAGGTGCTGGCCTTCCTGGCCCTGCTGAAGCGGTCGGTCTCCACCGCGGCGGCGTGCCGGAACACCCTCGTCGCCATTGCCGATCGCCTGGACGGGCTCGCCGAGCGCGGCGCCGAGGACCGCGACGCCCGGGCCCAGCGCCTGCGCACGCTTCGGGAGTACCGTCGCCGGGCCGAGCGGTTCGGGGCCCTGTCGGTCGAGGAGGAGCAGGACCAGGCGATCCTCGAGGCCGAGGACATCGCGTCCGAACTGGCCGAGTCCGGGGCCGAGGACCTGTTGAAGCGCCTCGGGATCGAGGAACGGGAGTCGCGCCGCGACAGCGAGCGGCTGAAGCGCCTGGACGCGCTACGCGCCGGCGTGCGGGAACTGGCGAAGCGGGCCGCCGACGCGGTGGCCGAGGACCCGAAGCCGGCCGCCGTGCTCGACCAGGTCCGCGCGATCCGTGCCGGCGAGCCCGAAGCGAACGTGCTGGTCTATACCGAGTACGCGGACTCCCAGGCGGAACTGGTGGAGTCCCTGCGGCAGGCCGTGGCCCGGGGCGACCTGGCCGGCGACGTGCTGTCGATCAGCGGCGCGGACGACGACGCAGCGCGCATCGCGGCGTTCACGCGGTTCCGGGTCGGGGACGGCCTCGTCCTGGTCAGCACGGACGCGTCGGCCGAGGGCCTGAACCTGCACCAGCGCTGCCACCACCTGATCCACCTGGAGTTGCCCTACAACCCGAACCGCCTGGAGCAGCGCAACGGCCGCATTGACCGCGTGGGCCAGACGCAGGTGCCGCACGTGCGGTACCTGTTCCTGGCCGGGACGTTCGAGGAGCGGCTCCTGCTGCGGCTGGTCTCGAAGTACGAGCGCCAGCGCAAGAAGCTGACGTTCGTGCCGAACACGCTCGGCGTGTGGGCGTCGGACGCGTCCGCGGCCCGGCTCCTCGACGGGATCGCGCAGTCCGAGGGCGACCTGTTCGGCCCGCGCGAGGCGGTGCTGGAGTTCGGCAGCGGCCACGAGGAGGACACCGCGTCCCCCGCGTACCGCGACCTGGTGGCCGAGGTGGAGCGCGCGTTCAAGGACTACGACCAGGCCGCGAAGAGCCACGCCTGGCTGGGCGAGGCGGGCGTGCACGCGGACGAGTCGCAGCGCGCCGAGGCCGAGCGTGCCCGGGATCGGGGCAGCCGCCTCGCCGACGTGGACCTGTTCGCGTTCGTGTGCGACGCGGTGCGGGCCGAGTCGCGGGATCCGAAGGCTGTCGTGCAGACGGCGCCGGACCTCTGGACCCTGCGGCTGGACGCGAACTGGACGTTCGGCCTCGACGAGTTGCCGGGTTACGACGCGGAGTCCCGAACCCTTCGATTGACCACGGCGGAAGGGGTGGAGCAGGACGCGGACGGGCGGCCCGTGGGCTTCCTCGGCCGGGCCCACCCGATCGTGCGGCGCTCGCTGGACCGGGTGCGCAACCTCCGGTACGGGTCGGGCGGCGCGGACGTGGACGTGCGGTCTGCGGCTGCCCGGGGCGACCGGGCGCATCCCGAGTTGCTCCTGACCTTCCTGGGGTCCGTCGAGACCGGCGCGGGCCGGGAGTACGAGCGCGTGTTCGCGGTGCGCGTCGGACCGGAGGGGGCCGTCGAGGTCCTGGCCGAGCCCGAGACGTGGTCGCCGCTCGCGGACCCGGGGCGTGCGATCCCGGCCGCGGGAGTGTGGGACCGCCTGTTTCAGCCGTGGGCCGGCGAGGCCCGTGCCCGCGCGCTCGACGCGGCCCGCAATGCGATGGAGCCCTGGGCTCGCGCGTTCCTCGACCGCCACGCCGCGGACCTCGCGGACGAGCGCAAGGCCCTGGACGCCTGGCTCCGGTCGCGCACCGACGCCGTGTGCGGGAGCCCGCAAGCCTTGCAGGTCGGACTCTTCGACACGGCCACGAGCGCACCCAGGCCCCGGTGGCGCGAGGGCGGGACGGACCGCGAGCGCCTGGCCTCGTTCGCGACCGACCGCGACAACCCGGTCGCGGCCCGCCGCGAGGCCGAGGGGGTGCTGGCCCTGTACGACCGCCGCGATGCGGACCTGCGGCAGCGCGCGATCGTCAAGGAGGTGGTCGTGGCGCCCGTGGGGCTGTTGATGCTGGTCCCGGACGCCGAGGTGGGCCATGGCGCTTGACCTCGACGACTGCACGTTCTCCGGGCCCGCCCTGCCCGAGCCGTTCGTGAAGTTCGAACTCGAGGACCTCCTCCGGAAGAAGGGCCTGCTCCCGAAGGCCACGGGCGCCGAGGGCAAGGCGCTCGCCTCGTCGTGGGATTCGTACCGGCGCTCCCTGCGGGCCTTGGGCGACGCGGGCGGTCCGGTGCGCGTCTTCAATCACGTCCTGGTCCCGCTGGTCGAGCGCCTCGGGTACGCCGCATCCGACCGCAGCGATCCGGTCCGCACCCGCGAGGGCGACGAGGACGGCGGGTGGGTCTTCGCGACCGCGGACGGCGCGTCTCGCCTGCGCGTGTGGTCCATCGAATCCGGCGCCGACATGGACGCCCCGAACCGCCGGGGCCGCGCGTACCGGTTCAGCCCCACCCAGGTCGCGTGCCGGGTCCTGCTCCAGCAGCGCGAGCGCGTCGGCCTGCTGACCGACGGCCGGGAACTGCGCCTGCTGGTGTCCGACCCCGCGGGCCGGGACTCCCACGTCGAGGTCCACCTGGACCGTTCCGGAGGGTGGCGCGGCGCCAAGGACCCGCCCGACTCGTATCGCCTGATCGTGGCCCTCGCGTCCCCGAGGGGCGTTGCCGCAGTGCCCGACCTGGTCGAGGCCGCCCGCCTGACCCAGGTCCGCGTGACCGGCAAGCTGCGCGAGCAGGCGCGCCGGGCGGTCGAGGGCTTCGTCCAGCACGTCCTGGACCACCCGGACAACGCCGCCGCCGTCGCGGCATGGCCCGACCGCCAGGCGCTCTCGCGGGTCCTGTGGCACGAGGGCCTGGTCCTGGTGTACCGGCTGCTGTTCGTGCTGAAGCTCGAATCCTCGCCCGACCCCTCGCGCGCCTTCGCGTTCGCGTCGTCGTCCCTGTGGCGGAACACCTTTTCGCCGAATGTCGCGCTCTCGCGGTACGCCCGCCTGCTGCTCGACGAGGGCCGGGACACGGGCCACGTGCTGGAGCACGGCCTGCGGGGGCTGTTCCGGCTGTTCTGCGAGGGGCTCGACGCCCGCGAACTGCCCGTGAAGCCGCTCGGCGGGATGCTGTTCGGCCGCGAGGCCGTGCCCGTGCTCGATGGCCTGGCCTGGGGCGAGCGCGCGGTCGCGATCCTGCTCGACCGCCTGCTGTGGACCCCGGTCGTGGGCCGCCAGGAGCGCCGCCGCGTGTACTACGGCTCGCTCGACGTCGAGGACCTCGGCCGCGTGTACGAGTCGCTGCTGGAACTGGAGCCCGGCATTTCCGACCAGCCGATGTGCCGCCTGCGCCGCGCCAAGCTGGAGGTCGTCGTGCCCGTGGCCCAGGGCGAGCGGTACCGGACGACCGCGACCGCGGGCGGGGACCCGGACGCCGAGACCCCGGCCGACGATCTCGACGACGATGGCGGCGGCGACGACGGCCGGGCCGCGAAGACGAAAGTGCAGTGGATCGAGGAGATCCCCCCGGGACGCTTCTACCTGCGCGTGGGCCTGGGCCGCAAGGCGTCGGGCTCGTACTACACGCCCCACTCGTTCGTGAAGTTCCTGGTGCGCGAGACCCTCGACCCGCTGGTGGCCGAGCGCAGCCCCGTGGACGACCCGCGTCCCGGCGCGATCCTGAAACTGAAAGTCCTGGACCCCGCGATGGGCTCCGGGCACTTCCTGGTCGAGGCCGCGCGCTACCTGGGCGACAAGCTGTACGAGGCGTGTCGCCTGGCCGACGAGGCGGCCCTGGACCTGGAGCGGCAGGCGGAGACCGCGAAGGCCGGCGACCGGGATCGGCTGCTCGCGCGGGCCAGCGACCTGCGCCGCCGCGTCGAGGACCTGCCCGACCCCGAGGACGAGATCCTGGCGTACCTCCCGTCTCGCGCCCCCGAGGGCCAGGAGAGCGGCCTGTCCCAGTCCAGGGCCCTGGCCCTGTGCCGGCGGCTCGTGGCCGTGCACTGCCTGTACGGCGTGGACAAGAACCCCCTGGCCGTCGAACTGGCGAAGCTGTCGCTGTGGATCGAGGCCCACGCCGAGGGCCTGCCGCTGACGTTCCTGGACCACCGCCTGGTCGTGGGCGACTCGCTCACGGGCCCGTTCTTCGAGCACCTGCTGACCCTGCCCGGCTCGCGCGAGGCCGTGGACGACCTCTTCCGGCAGGGGCTTGCGGACCGGCTGACCGCGGCGCTCGGCAAGGCCCTGGCGGGCGTCGCGGAACTGGAGAAGAGCGTCGGGGTGAGCCTGGCCGACGTGGAGGCCAAGAAGCTCGCGAAGGCCGACCTCGACCGGGTTCTGGCGCCGTTCCGCGTGGTCGCCGCGGCCTGGGCCGGGGGGGTGATGCTCGGGCGGGAGTCGTGCGACGACCTGGGATACGCCCGCCTCGTGGAGGCCGTGGCCGGGACCGGGACCCTGCCCGCGAGCCTCGCGGACCGCCCGAGGTTGCGCGCCATGATCGCCCGGGGCCTGGGCGTGGACGACGTGCCCGCGTCGCGGGACGACCTCCTGGCCCTGGTGCTCGGCGGCAAGACTGCCCCCGCGTTCGCATACGACCTCGCCTTCCCCGAGGTGTTCCACCCGGACGGCACCGGCGGGCCGCGGGCGGGGTTCGACGTGGTGCTCGGGAATCCGCCGTGGGAGGCGATCCAGTTCAAGTCCAAGGAGTTCTTCGCGGCCCTCGACTTCGACATCCTGAGCGCGCCGACGAAGCGCGAGCGCACCGCGATCGAGGAGCGCCTGCTCGCGGACCCCGCGATCGGCAGGCTGTTCGAGTCCTACAAGGAGGCGTTCGAGCAGCAGAAGCGCGCCAACGACGCCTTGTACGAGTACCAGAAGGTCCAGGTCGAGGGCGACCTCGCGGGCCGCCAGGTGGACGCCTTCCGCGTGTTCATGGAACGCAACGCGCAGCTTCTGGGACCGGCGGGCCGCACCGGCTTGCTGGTGCCGTCG
>DYKK01000218.1:4586-5784 GCA_020722625.1 Anaeromyxobacter dehalogenans | reverse complement strand
GGGACGTGCTCTAGACTCGCGGCTGACTTCCAGCGCCTGGTGCGGGCAGGGTCATGCGAGTCGAGACGGTCTTGAGATGCGTCGTCCTGCTCGAAGGCCTCGCCGTGGCCGGCCCGGCGCGGGCGCAGGGGACGGACCTCGCGGCCTCGCTCCTGCGCGACGAGGCCGGTCGGGTCCCGGAGGACCTTGCGGGGTTTCGCCTGGTGTCGGCCCGCCAGGACGAGGCGATCCACTACGTCTTCACCCTGGACCCGGCCCGTCCGTCGGGCGAGAACCTCGTCGAGTTGACCCTGACGCCGCGCGACGAGGCGCGTCCGGCCCTGGCGCGATCCGCTTCATTCAACATTGAATATCGCGGTCCAACAGTCGGGGGGAGGCCCGCGCCCGCAGTCCGACCCCTGGCGGACGCCGTGGTCGCGGCCGTCACCCGGAACGACCCCGGGGGGCTCCTGGTTCCGCCCCCGAAGCCCGCGGCCCTCGGGGAGGGCAGGGTCCCGGCCCACGTCGCCCTGGTGGATCAGGCGAGCGCGTGGACGGGGCTCGCGCTGGTCGTGCTGTTCCTGCTCTGCCTGCCGTGGACCGCGCGCCGGCTGGCCGCGGACCTGCGGGTCGGGCTCGGGGGAGAGGCGCCGGACGCCTCGCGGCTCGCGGCGGGGTCCGCGCTGGTCGCGGTCGCGTGCGGCCTGGCCTTCAGGCTCCTCCTGCCCCATCTCCCGGTCATGTACTACATGGGGTATCACCTCGCGGACACGGCCGCGCGGCTTCAGGGCATCCCCAAGTACGGCCCGGGGGCCCTGGCCCTGTATCACCTCGTGTTCCGTGTGACCGGAACGGACCACGTGGCCATGATGGTTGCGAACTCGGTCCTGGGCTCCCTGACCCCGCTCGCGGGCGGGGCGCTCCTCGCGCGGGTGGGCCTGCGGGGATGGGGAGTGGCCGGAGGGATCGCCCTCCTCGCCCTGACCCCGCTCTTCGTGAAGGACGCGACCACCGAGAGCCTCCTCGTCCCGACGACCCTGTGGATGCTGTCGGGCCTGGCCCTGTTCCTGCGGGCGCGCGAGGACGGCCGGTCCTCGACGATGTCCCTGGCCCTGCTGCACCTCGTCCTCGCCATGCTGTCGCGGCCCGAGGCCGTGGTCCTGGTGCCGCTGTGCGCGGGGCTCCTGGTCCCCGTCGCGTCGCGCGCCTCGCGCGATCC
>DYKK01000218.1:0-4486 GCA_020722625.1 Anaeromyxobacter dehalogenans | reverse complement strand
CCTCGCGCGATCCGAGGCCGCGGACCCTGGCACGGCTCGCGCCGTGGGCGGCGGCCGCGGTCGTCCTCTTGGTCCGCGCGGCCCAGTTGTCGGTCGCCCTGGACGTGGAGTTCGCCCGGGGCAACCACCCGGTCCTGCGCGACCCCGCCGGGCTGTGGTCCCTGGTCCCGGACCTCTGGCGCCGCGACGTGCTCCTGTGGTCGTCCCTGTTCCCGGCCGGGGTGACGGCGCTCGCCGCGGCGGGCCTGGTCCTCGGCCCGAGACGGGCGGCGGCCGGGGCCCTGCTGGCCGCGGCCGTCGCGTGGATCGCGGTGTCGCTCGTGGACCTGCCGTATGTCTCGATCCCGCGCGTGCAGGTCCCGGGCGGGGTTTTCTGCGCGCTCGCGGCCGGGGTCGGGGTGGCCGGGGTCCATCGGTTGGTGTCGCGGAAACCGTGGCTGCTCGTGACAGCGGGGGCCGCGGTCTTGATCCTGGTCGGGGCGACGATGGCCGGGACCCTCCCCGGCCTGTGGGCGCCGACCAACGCCGACGACGAGGAGCGCCTCCTGCGCGACGCTCGCGACGCGATCCCCGCGGACCGGCCGTTCATCCTGGTCCGGCGCGGCTACGACGACGAGCCCGTGGAGCGCCTGCACCTCCACTACCCCGACTACTGGTTCGAGCCCCCGGCGCGCGACGGCCTCGCGGTGGGCCCGGACTGGTTCGACCGCACGGACGCGGCGGGGCGGGACGTGTACTTCGTGCTGGGGACGCGGTGCTACATGCGCCGCTGCGGGGAAACGGACATCCACCCGGCGTGTCGCCGGATGCGCGAGCGCTATCGCCTGGAGCCCGTGATCGAGCGCACGGTGCCGGTGCGGGACCTCCCCGTGGACCGCGGGCGCCGCCCGGGCCAGGACCTCGACTTCCCGTGGTGCCTCGCGGCCCGGGGGGAGATGACGATCGGGCTCTATCGCGTCACGGTCGAAGGTGGAGGATCATCACCTCGGCGTCCTCGCCGTCGTGGTAGTAATGCGGTCGGATTCCGACGGTCACGAAGCCGTATTTCCGGTACATGGCGCGGGCCGCGAGGTTCGACGGCCGCACCTCGAGCGCGATGAACTCCGCCTTGTCGCGCAGGGCGTCCGCGATGATGCGGTTCATCAAGAGACGCCCCACGCCGCGCCGCCGCGCGTCCTCCCGTACCGCAATGTTGAGGATGTGATATTCGGGTCCGGCCACCCAGTAGACCGTGTACCCCACGACCCGGCCGTCCTCGTCCCGGGCGACCGGGGTCCGCGAGAACTCGTTGTCGAGTTCCCGCTCGAAGGCGACCAGGGCCCAGGGGTCGGCGAACGAGGCGCGCTCGATGGCCATGACCTCGGGGAGGTCCTTGCGGGTCATCGGCTCGATCCGGACCCGCAGGGGCGCGGGTGGGTCGTTGTCGTCCCGGATCGCCATGTCAGCCCGACACTTTCAGTCCGAAAGGTTCAGGAACACCAGGACGTGCGGCTTGCGCTCCATCCGGCGGCGGAAGAAGGCCCGCAGCGTCCCGGACACCGTCTCCTCCATCTGGGCGCGCGTGGCGCCCTCCGGCAGGGCCTCGAGTTCCTCGACCACGCCGGCCGCGGCGGTCTCGAACTGGCTGGGGTCCACGATCGGCACGCCCACGCCCTGGACCTCGACCAGGGCGTGCCACGCCTTCCCCGACCGCCGCGACCCGCCCTTTCCCCGCGCTCCCCGCACCCGCGCGCTCGACAGGACCACGCGGGCCGCCAGGACCCCGGTCCACCCGATGCGGCGCCGCTCGTCCAGGCGCAGTTCCGAGGCGTCCCCCACCAGCGGGCCGTCCACATAGTGGAACGTGAGCGGCAGCCGGTCCGCGACCGAGACCTCGTCGCGGGTCACCTCCACGACGTGCCCGTTCTCGACCACGCGGCAGTCCGGCACGCCCTCCTGGACCGCCAGGTCCGCATGTGCTTTCAGGAAAGAATATTCGCCGTGAATCGGAATGAACGATTGCGGTCGCACCAGGCGGATCAGGTCCTTCAGTTCCTCCTGGCAGGCGTGCCCCGACCCGTGGACCCGGGCCACCCGCTCGTGCAGGACGCGGGCGCCGAGGCGCGTCAGGCTGTTGACCATCCGGTGGATCGGGCGCTCGTTGCCCGGGATGATGCGGCTCGACAAGATCACGAGGTCTCCGGGCCGGATGACCAGGTCCGGATGGTCCTGCTGCGACGCCCGGTACAGGGCGGAGCGCGCCTCGGCCTGACTGCCGGTGCAGATCACCAGGAGCCGGCCGTCCGGCACGAGGTCCAGGGCGCGCGTGTCCACGAGGTCCAGCCCCTTCGCGGCCCCGGTGACCTGTCCCGAGCGCCGGGCGGCCTCCAGATAGACGTGCAGGCTGCGGCCCACGAGCGCGACCCGCCGGCCGACCCGGGTCGCGATCTCGACGAGTCCCAGGACCCGGTGCACGTTGGAGGCGAACAGGGACACGATCACGCGACCCGGGGCCTCCTCGATCAGCGGGGCCAGGCCGTCGAGGACCTCGCGCTCGGGGCGCGTGCGGCCCGGGGCCAGGGCGTTCGTGCTGTCGGACAACAGCAGGCGCACCCCCTGGTCCCCCAGCCGTTCGAACCCCTTGCGGTCGAAAGGGCGGCCGTCCGGAGGGTCCGGGTCGATCTTGAAGTCCCCGGAATGCACGACGGTCCCGAAGGGGGTGCGGATCGCCAGGGCATGGCAGTCGGGGATGGAGTGCGTCACCCGCAGAAACTCGATGGTCATCGGGCCCACGGACACGCGGTCCCCGGGCTCGACCGGGCGCAGGTCGGGACGGGCCACGGCCCCGAACTCGTCCGCCTTGAGCCGCAGGAGTTCGCACGCGAACGGGGGGGCGTACACCGGCACGCGGCAGACCCGGGCCACGTGCTCGACCGCGCCCAGGTGGTCCTCGTGTCCGTGCGTCAGGACCACGGCCTGGATGCGGTCGCGGTAATCGGACAGCAGGTCGAGGTCGGGCAGGCGCTGCTCCGCGCCCACGAGCCACGGGTCGCAGAACTGCACGCCCGCGTCCACCGCGAACCAGTCGTCCCCGACCCCGTACAGGGTCATGTTCATCCCGATCTCGCCGAGCCCCCCGAGGGGCAGGACGGTCAGTGCATCGCCGCGGCTCATCTCGCTCCTTCTCGCCCGGACGCACGAGACGCGCGGGTTCTAGCCGCGCAGGATTCGCGCCGCGTCCTTCGCGAAGTAGGTCAGGATCAGGTCGGCCCCCGCCCGCCGGATGCCCACCAGGGATTCCATCATCACGCGCTCGCGGTCCACCCACCCCAGCCGGGCCGCGGCCTCGATCATCGCGAACTCCCCCGACACCTGGTAGGCGGCGAGGGGGCAGTCGAATTCTTCCCGGGCCACGCGCAGGATGTCCAGGTAGGGTCCCGCAGGCTTGACCATCAGGATGTCCGCGCCCTCCTCGAGGTCCAGCGTCATCTCGACCAGGGCCTCCCGCGCGTTCGGCGGGTCCATCTGGTAGGAGCGCCGGTCCCCGAACTTCGGCGCGCTCTCGGCCGCGTCGCGGAACGGCCCGTAGTACCCCGACGCGAACTTCGCCGCGTACGCGAGGATCGGGACGTCCTCGAACCCGGCCTCATCCAGTTCGTCGCGGATGAAGCCCACGCGGCCGTCCATCATGTCGGAGGGCGCGACCATGTCGGCCCCCGCGCGCGCGTGCGAGACCGCCTCCTTGGCGAGCAGTTCCAGGGTCGCGTCGTTGAGCACCTGCCCCTTTTCGACCATCCCGCAGTGACCGTGGTCGGTGTACTCGCACAGGCAGACGTCCGTGATGACCACGAGCGCGTCCCCGTATTCCTTCTTGAGGGCGCGCACGGCCCGCTGGACCGGGGCCTTGTCGTCGTAGGCCGCGGTCCCGAGCGGGTCCTTGTGCTCGGGGATGCCGAACAGGATCACCGCGGGGATGCCCAGGTCCACCACCTCCCGGCATTCCTTCACCAGTTCGTCCACCGACAACTGGAAATGTCCGGGCATGGAGCCGATGGGGTTGCGCACCCCCTGGCCGTGCGTCACGAACATCGGCAGGATGAAGTCGTCCACGGACAGTCGGGTCTCGCGCACCATGCGGCGCAGGGTCTCGGTGCGTCGCAGGCGCCTCATGCGGTGTTCCGGAAAGCCCATCGTCGCCTCCGCGAAACGTCTCGGCGTGCGCCTTACCACGTCGGGCGCGCCGGGTCAAATCGCGGCGCGTTCCCCAGTCCGTCGGGGTCCTTGGTCGGGCTGTTCCTGGGTTTCTTGCGTTTGGCCAGACGTGCTTGCAACCTGGCATCAAGACCCCAAATCCACCGTCAGATTTCACAAGTCTTTGAACCTATTGGCTTTGGCGCGGATCCTCATTTACCACCATCTCACGGCGCCGGGTTTGCGCCTTCAATCCGAAATCCGCAATCCGAAATCCGAAATCCTGATTCGCCGCCGTCGAGGCGGCGAATCAGGG
>DYKK01000217.1:4510-5797 GCA_020722625.1 Anaeromyxobacter dehalogenans | reverse complement strand
TGCCACTGTCCCTGTCCCCTGAACCTGTCTCCCGGCGTCCGGGGTCCGGGGTCCGGCTTCCGGGGTCGCGGCGCACGTGGCTCCATCGTCACGCCCCATCCCCCGCGTCCAACGGGGCACTGTCACTGACACTGTTCCTGCCACTGTCCCTGTCCCCTGAACCTGTCTCCTGAACCTGTCCTCGGCACCTGTCCCCTGTCGCGACCGCGCCGGGAGATTGACAGCGGAGTGGGTCCGAAATCCGTGCTTGTCGAACCGGGCCAGGTCGTTCAAACTCCCCGCATCGGGAGTGGAAGCCGGAGGGGAAGGCCCCCATGGTGACTTTCCTTTTCGAAGCGCCCGGAATCCATTGTCGGACCCTCGATCCGGGCGAAGAGGACCTCCTCGCAGCCGCGGCGCGGCTGGACCAGGCGGTGTGGGGGGCGGTCGGACAGGACGCGGGGACCTTTGCCGCCCGCGCGACCAACGGGTTCGTGATCGCGGCGTTTCAGGACGAAACACTGGTGGGCACCCTGTCGTGCCTGAGGCGTCGGTTCGATCCGGTTCTTCGGACACGGGAGGACCCGGGACACCCGTACGCCACCTGGGACGGCATCACCGGCCGCGGCCGCTTCGACACGGCCGAACCCGACGGGGACGCCCTGTTCTGCGTGGCGGTCACGTCCGCCCGGGCGGTGCCGCGGCCCTTCCCCGCGGTTCCGGAGGGCTCGCACCCGGCCCTGGACCTGGCACGGGCCCTGGTGTCCGGGCGAGACGCGCACAACCTCGCGGTCAGGAAGACCGCGCAGGCGCTCGCCCGGGCCTGCGCCTCCATCCATGTCCCACGAGACGAGGTGATGCGTTTCCATGGACGCGCCAAGGGGAAGGGGATTCTCGAGGGGGCCCGCATCGTCGCGGTCCTGCCCGAGGGGCGACCCGAGGACCTTCCGGCGATGGGATACAACGTCGTCATGGCCTATCCGGACCTCCCCGCCTCCTTCCCGGCGTGCGTCCGCCTCGACCACGGGCCGACCATCGGGGAGGCGCTGATCCTTGCGGCCGCGGCCCTGGCGTCCCGCCTCGGGGTCCGGGTGGCCGCGCCCTACAGCCGGCCGGCGGGATTCCGCCGCGCCCTCGTCCAGGCCCTCTGCGACGTGTCCCTCGCTTCCTCGTCCACCGACCCCCTTGTGCAGGCCGCACGGGAGTTCGTCGGCCCCCAGGATCCGGCCCCAGATCCCGCCGCACAGGCCGGGGGCGTTGAGTGACGGAGGGGGAGGGACAGGGTCAGGGACAGGAACAGGGACAGGG
>DYKK01000217.1:0-4410 GCA_020722625.1 Anaeromyxobacter dehalogenans | reverse complement strand
GTCAGTGTCAGTGTCAGGACCACGTTGGTCGCGGGGGACGGGGCGTTGCGGTGGGCTCACGTACGTCGCGACCCCGGACCCCGGACGCCGGATGCCGGCAGGGGCAGAGGCAGTGGCAGTGACAGACGACAGTGACAGTGACAGGGTCAGGACCACGTTGGTCGCGGAGGACGGGGCGTTTCGGTAGGCTCACGTGCGTCGCGACGCCGGATCCCGGACCCCCCGACCCCGGACCCCGGATCCCGGCCGCCGGATCCCGGGTCCCCCCGTGCGTTTGACAACCTCCCCCTCGATCCGGATACTCCACCCGAAGTGTCCGGTGAATCCGGATGCCGCTGAACGCCTCTGGAGCCTCTCTCGATGAATCGGCATGGTTGTGTTTTGGCGTGGTTGACCTGGTTGGTCGCGACGACGGCCTGCGGTCCCGCCCCCGGGTCGGGAGACGGTCCCTCGCCGGTCCGGGGCGCGATCGTCGGGGGCGAGAAGACCTCGGACTGGCCCGCGGTCGGCGCCCTGGTCGCCGATGTCCCTGGACACGGGTACATGGGACCGTTCTGTACCGGGACCCTGATCGCCCCTGGCTGGGTCCTGACCGCGGCCCACTGCGTCAGTTCCTACCAGGGGGTGCCGATCCTCCCGTTCTTCGTCAAGTTCTACGTTGGGACGGATGCGAACGCCTCGTGGGGAGGGACGCCGCCGACGGGCCAGGTGTACCAGGCCGACGAGTTCTTCCCCCACCCGGACTACGACGCGAGCATGCTGACCGTGGGGCATGACATCGGGCTCGTCCGGCTGAAGACCGAGGTCCCCGGGGTCGAACCGGTGCAAATCAACCGCCGGCCTCTTCGCGGGCAGCATCTGGGTGCCGCGATCCTGTACGTGGGCTTCGGGGTCTCGAACGGGGTCAATCAGACCGGTTCCGGGGTGAAGCGAAAGACCACGATGCCCTTGACCTGGTTCGACACCGGGGCCTACTACACGGAACCGGACGGCAGCGGGACCTGCAACGGGGATTCCGGAGGGCCGGGGCTCTTGCAGATGGACCGGGACGGGACGTGGTCCCAGATTGGAGTGGTCTCGGCCGGCACCGAGAGCCCGACCACCCCCGGGGACCCGTGCCTGACGGGGATGGGCATCTACACGCGGGTGGACACACATGCCACGTGGATCGCCGAGGTGACGGGGCTGACGTTCCCGTCCTGCGCGCAAGGCGTCTGCCTGTGCGACGATGGCTGCCGTCCGGACGGGAGTTGCGACGATTCGGTCTGTCGCATCCGGACGTGTCTTCAGTCGCTGGCCTGCCTGTCCGGGTGCGCATCCGGCGACGAGGCCTGCCGGATGGACTGCCGGATCACCACCCGGCCCGGGGACGATGTCGCATTTGACAAGATTCAATATTGTATTGATACGAAATGCAAGAATGACGCTGATGTTCTCGGGTGCGTGCAGTCGGCCTGCGCGGCTCAGTTGAACGAGTGTGTCTCCCGCTCTGGAACGGACGCGACGTGCGCGGCGTACGCGGCGTGCCGGGAGGCGTGCGCCGAGGGAGACGCCCTGTGCCTGTACGCGTGCGACGCCGGTGCCACGGAAGGGGCGCGGGCCGCGTGGACCGCGGCGGATACGTGTCTGAGGCAGGCCGACTGCCCCGTGGTCGTGACGCCGCTCGCGGCGGAGGACCCGTGTGCCCGGGAACACTGCCTTGCGGAACTCGACGCCTGTTTTCCTCCGGCGCCGTGCGACCCCCTCGCAGGGAACTGCGCGGAGGGGACCGCCTGCCCCGACGACCTCGGCGGGTGCCCTCCCCCGGAGCCGCCGGACAGCAGCCCGGACCCGCCGGCGGCGAATGATCTCGTGATGGACGCCTCGGAACCCTCGGGAGACGAGACCCAGGCCGGTGATTCCACCGGGCCCGACTCGGCGGACGAGGGCTCCGTGGTCAGCCGCCGGTCCGGAGGAGGGTGCACGACCCGGCCTGCCGGGTCGGTTCCGTGGCCGCTCGCGCTCCTGGGGGTCGCGGGCCTCGCGGCGCGTCGCAACACTCCGGCCTCGCGGCGGTCGTGACGCCTCAATCCGCGTGGGTCGGGTCCAGCACCAGGATGCGCGTGGGCGGCGGAAGCGAATCGGGGTCCAGGGATACCGGCTGTGCCAGGACGCGGTCGCAGTCCGGGACGAGGCCCAGGAAGTCCTCGCGCGGTCGCAGGCGCAGGTCCACCACCCGCTCCATGCGGTAATGCATGGGGACCGCCACGGCCGGCCGCAGGGACCTGACCAGGACCAGGGCCTCCTCGGGTCCGATCGTGAACGTCCCGCCCACGGGCAACAGGAGGACATCCACGCGACCCAGGGCCTGGACCTCGTCCTTTGTCAGGGGACGGCCCAGGTCCCCCGGGTGGAAGACCGAGACGCCGTCCATCGTGAAGCCCAGACCCGTGACCCACCCGGCCTCGCGACCGGGCTCGGCCCCGTGCGGCAGGGACAGGCCCCGGAACTCCAGCCCGCGGACGACCCCACTCTCGACGACGACCCGCCCGCCACGCGGTCGGGTCGCCCACCGGACGACCTCGGGCCGGCCGAAGGCCGGGTCCAGATGGAAGTGGTCCAGGTGGGAGTGGGTGGAGGCCACGATGTCCACGGGCTCCAGGAACGGGCGGAGAGCGATGCGACCATCAAAGGCCCCCGGCCGGTAGGGGTCCAGCAGGACCCGGAGTCCCGCGTCCGACTCGCACAGGAAGCAGGCATGGCCGATGAACGTCAGTTTCACGAGCAGTCCTTCTCGCGCGACGCGCAACGATGCGGTCCGCGCGGGCACACGCGATGGTCACGGCACGGGTTGCAGCACCTTCCGGGCGTTCCCGGCATCCCCGCCGCCCGTGGGAAACCCAACGACCGGCAGGTCCTCGGACAAGGCCCATCCCGCGACGTGACCGGAGGCCGTGGCGACCAGGACCCGCCCGTGGGACAGCGTCGGGGCCGCGATCGCCGCGGAGGGCAGGTCGAATCGCAGTCCCTTGTGCCATACCCCGTCGGCATCCTCCCACGCGCTCACCAGGGTCCCGCGGGAGGATGTGACCGCGAGGAGTCGCGGTTTCGAGGTCAGCAGCGGGGCCCAGTCCGCCATCTTGTCGCCGAGCCGTGCGACCACCGTGGGCTCCCCGCTCGTATCCCGGTCCCGGACCTGCACGACGTCTCCGTTCCGGAGCACCGCGATCACCGCGCCCGTGTCGTCCACCAGAAGGGGTCCGGGCGCCACGTCGTCCAGGGTCACACTCCACGTCTCCTCGAAGGCGTGGTCCCGCTCGCGATAGGCCCGCAGGGTGCCGTCACCGGCCGCGACGAACACGCGGCCTGCCCATTCGACCGGGGGGCCGACGAATGTGAGGTCCGTCGCCCGATAGGCCGTGGGACCGAGCGGGTTCGCCCCGACCTCGATCCCGATCAACCGGCCGCCCGCGGTGGCGACGAAGAGCCGGCGGCCGGACCCCGACACGACCGGGGCCAGGAAGGCGTCCGAGCCCAGGTCGGGATCCGACAGCACATCGGCGAGGTCGAGGACCATGGTCGGGCGCCCCCCCGTCTCGTCGTACAGGATGACACGACCACCGGCCGCGGGCCAGGCCACGACCTGCAAGGGGTTCCCCCCTGTCGCGGCCAGGCCCTCCACCGGGGTCGCCGAAGGGATCACGGCTCGCTCCGACAGGTCCGCCGCGGCGTATCGCATCACGCCGTCCTGGAAGGCGACATAGACGTCGGACCCACGGCTGACGAGGGCCGGCAGCGCGACCGACCCCGGTCCGACCGTCACCGGACCCGTGACCGCCCCTGCCGGCGAGACCTTCCATAGCATCACGACCTTGCCACCCGCGGGGTCGAGTCCAACCCCGGCCACGAAGAGCGATCCGGCGGCGTCCGCAGCCGGGGTCGCCAGGGCGGTTCCCTCGCCGAGGTCCACGTCCAGCACGAGGCAGTCTGTATCCCCGGTCCGGTCGAGCTCGATCGGTGGGCAGCAGCCGTCCCCGGGGATGGGCGCGGTCTGGTTGCAGCCCGAGGACCGGAGGCAGTAGCCGTCCTCGCACGAGGTGTATCCCTGGTCCACCGGGCAGTCGGCGAGGGTCCGGCACCTCGGCGCGTGCAGGCCCTCGAAGCAACCGGACAGGGCGACGCAGACGACCGAGACAAGGACCTTCATCGAGTGTCGCATTTTCCTCGCCGATCACTCGAACACGCCGGGATCGTTATCACGACGACGGCACCACTGGCAATCCGAGGCATCCGCTCACGATCGGCCGTGCCGACCTCGGAAGAACGACGGAACACGTTGATCTGTCGCGGTCTTGTGCCGGCCGCGAATTGGAATTCGCGGCTCCAGCATCGTTGGGGTTGGTCGTCACGCGACGGGCCGTTCACCCCCCG
>DYKK01000216.1 GCA_020722625.1 Anaeromyxobacter dehalogenans | reverse complement strand
GGACGGATCGGAACTGGGCCAGAATCCGCCACCAGATTTCACAACGCACTGACCCGATTGGCTTTGACGCGGATCCTCATTCACCACCATCTCACGACAGCGGGTCTGCGACTTCAATCCGAAATCGGCAATCCGCAATCCGAAATCCTGATTCGCCGCCGTCGAGGCGGCGAATCAGGGCCGGGGGGCCGCGCTTGTCCCGCCGGGGACCGGCGTCTATAATCAATTTCACCTCGATTCAAGCCCGATGAGCCGAGGCGCGAACGATGGACAGAGAGGACCTCCGAAGGACCTTCGAGCGGCTGGACGAGGCCCTGGAGTCGGAGACTGTCCTGGTCATCAGGGGGGGGGCGGCTGTCCTGGCACTGGGCCTGGACCAGCGCGTGACGATGGACATGGACGTGCTGCCGGAGTCGCGGTACTCCGAGCCCGACCTCCGCGCGGCTTGCGAGCGGGCTGGACTCGGCTTCAATCCCGGCGACAAGGACGACCCGGACCGCGACTACATCGAGACCGTGCCGGAGGAGACCCTCGTGTTGCCCACGCCGAGTGATGAGGTCCCGTACAACACGGTCTTTCGCGGCCGGCGCCTCACCGTGAAGACCCCCCCTGCCGCGGACCTCGTGGTCGGGAAGCTCAAGCGCCTGGATCCGGAAGACCTGGCGGACGTGGCGTTCCTCGTCCGAAGATTCGGCCTGACGCGCCGGGACATCGCGGAGGCCGCAAGCAGGCTCCCGAGGCGCCACCGAGAGGACCCTGTCATCCAGGACAACCTCCGGTACGTGTTCGAGGACTACCTGTGAGGCTGCAAGGGAAATCCCGGACGCGCGCCGACTGGAACGCGATCCTCGACCGGATGATCGAAGAGACCCGGGTCGCCGAGCCTCGAAGCGACGCATACTGGGCGCACCAGCTCGCCTTCGGACCGGTGCTCGTCCATGCGCTGGCCCTCAAGTTGCGCGCCGGCGGGATCGGTGCCGAGGATCGGGAGTCGGTCGGGCGGGTGCTCGGCATCGCGTTGAAACTGCTTGCGGCCCTCCCCGAGCCGGTGGGGGGAGACCCGGCCGCCCTGAGGATCCTGGCTGCGCGGCAAGCATCGGCCCTCGCGACAGGCCGCCGGACGCAGGTCGTCAGGCTCGCGCGCCGCCTCGGCCTGAATGTCGAACCCGGTGTCGCCGCGACGGTCCCCGCCCATCTCCTCCGGTGCTATCCGATCCTGGGTCGTGGATTCCCGCCCAGAATCCGCCAGCAACTTCCGCAATAGCTTGACGTCACTTCAAAGCGGAGGATGGGAGCGGCGGGAGGTTCAGCAAGCAGATTCAGTGGGCAGGGGCAGTGACAGTGTCAGGGCCGCGTTGGACGCGATGATCGGCGCATGACGACGATGCCACGTCCACCGCGACCCCGGACCCCGGGTCCCGGATCCCGGACGCCCGCCACAACCGGCAGTCGTGGGGGCGATATTGCGGTGGCGGACCGTGTCCGCCCCGGGTGGTTGACGGCCTCGTGGGTCGCGCCTACACTTCCGCCCTGTTCTCGCGTTCCCTGGAGGCCGCAAGGACCATGGGCAACGACTACAAGGCGACTCTCCGGCTCCCGCGGACCGAGTTCCCGATGAAGGCGAACCTGGCCCGCAAGGAGCCGGAGGTCCTTCAGTTCTGGACCCGCGAGCGCATCTACGAGCGCATGGTCGAGGCCGCGCGTGAACGGGGCGGGGAGCGGTTCATCCTGCACGACGGGCCGCCGTACGCGAACGGCGACATCCACCACGGCCACATCCTGAACAAGGTCCTGAAGGACATCGTGGTGAAGTCCCGCAACATGAGCGGGCGGTGGTGCGAGTACGTCCCCGGCTGGGACTGCCACGGCCTGCCCATCGAGCACGCGGTCGAGCGTGAGATGGGACGTGAGGCGGCGCGGTCGGACCCCCGAGACCTGCGCCGGCGCTGCCGGGAGTTCGCGGCGCGGTGGGTCGAGGTCCAGCGGGAGGAGTTCCGTCGGCTCGGGGTGCTCGGGGACTGGGACCACCCCTACCAGACGATGACCCCGGGGTACGAGGCCCTCATCGTGCGCGAGTTCGGCCGGTTCGTGGGACAGGGGACGGTCCATGTAGGCCACAAGCCCGTCCTGTGGTGTCCCGTGTGCGAGACCGCGCTCGCGGAGGCGGAGGTCGAGTACCACGAGTCCGTGTCCCCGTCCGTGACCGTCCGGTTCCCCTTCCGCGCGGGCTTCGACGAGCGCGTCCCCGACCTGAAGGGCCGCGCCGGGGCCGTGGCGATCTGGACCACGACCCCCTGGACCCTCCCCGCGAACCTCGCCATCGCCCTGCACCCGGACGCGACCTACGTGGCCGAGGTCGTCGCGGGCGAGGTCCTGGTCCTGGCCGAGGAGCGCCTCGAGGCGTTCCACCAGGCCACGGGGCTCCCGCGCGGAGACGTCGTGGCGCGGATGCCGGGCCGCGCCCTGGAAGGGGCCACGTGCACGCACCCGTTCCTGCCGCGCGAATCGCTCGTGATCCTGGGCGAGCACGTGACCCTGGACACGGGCACGGGCTGCGTCCACACCGCGCCGGGGCACGGAGAGGAGGACTTCGAGGTCGGCCGGCGCTACGGCCTGCCCCCGTATGCGCCGGTGGACGCCCAGGGCCGCTTCACGGGCGAGGTCCCGGACTTCGCGGGCCGCGTGGTCTTCGATTGCGACCCGGACATCGTGCGCCTGTTGCGAGAGCGCGGCGCCCTGATCCACGTCGAGGACTACACCCACTCGTACCCGCACTGCTGGCGCAGCAAGAACCCGGTGATCTTCCGGACGACCCCGCAGTGGTTCATCTCGGTGGACCGGACAGGCCTGCGCGAGGCGGCGCTGCAGGCCATCGAGGACGTGCGCTTCATCCCCGAGTGGGGCCGCGCCCGGATCGGCGGGATGCTGCGAAGCCGCCCGGACTGGTGCATCTCGCGCCAGCGGTTCTGGGGGGTCCCCATCGTGGCCGTGACCTGCCGGGACTGCGGCGAGTCGTGGTCCAGCCCGGACCTCGTGGAACGCGTCGCATCCCGCGTCGAGCAAGGAGGCGTGGACGTCTGGTTCGACGGGGACCTGTCCGACCTGCTTCCGGACGGCCTGGCCTGTCCCAAGTGCGGGGGCCGCAACCTGGACCGGGTGCGCGACATCCTCGACGTCTGGTTCGAGTCCGGCACGTCGTACGCCGCGGTCATCGAGCCCCGCTACGGGTTCAAGACCCGGACGGACCTGTACCTGGAAGGAAGCGACCAGCACCGGGGCTGGTTCCAGTCGTCGCTCCTCGCCTCCGTGGGCACGCGCGGGCAGGCCCCGTTCCGGGAGGTCCTGACCCACGGCTTCGTGGTGGACGGGGACGGGAAGAAACTCGCCAAGAGCCTCGGCAACTACGTGGACCCGGACGAGGTGATCCAGAAGAACGGCGCGGACCTGTTGCGCCTGTGGACCGCGGCCGAGGACTACCGCGACGACATCCGCCTGTCCGACGAGATCCTGACGCGCCTCGTCGAGGCGTACCGGAAGGTCCGCAACACGTTCCGGTTCATGCTGGGCGTGGTGTCCGACCTCGCCCCGGCCCGGGACCTCCTGCCGATCTCTGATTCGCTGGACCAGGATCGCTACGCGATGCTCCGCTTCGCAGAGGTGGTCCGCGCGGTGCGCGACGCCTACGAGGCGTACGAGTTCCACACCGTGGTCCGCCTGCTGCTGGACTACGCGGTCCGCGACCTGTCCGCGTTCTACCTGGACATCGGCAAGGACCGCCTGTACTGCGGGCTCCCGTGGGGACGCGAGCGCCGGTCCATCCAGGGCGCGATCCTGCGCATCCTGCGCGGGACGCTGACCCTGACCGCCCCGATCCTGTCCTTCACCTGCGAGGAGGCGTGGGGACACCTGCCGAAGGGACCGGGGGACCCGGCGAGCGTGTTCCTCGCCCCCTTCCCGGACCCGGCGGAGTATGGGGAACCCGACGAGGCCCTGACGGCCGCAATGGGGGCGGTCCTGGACGCGCGGGCCACGGTCCTGGGCGAGATCGAGCGCCTGCGCGTGGCGGGCGAGGTGGGACATCCCCTGGAGGCCGCGGTGCGCCTGACCTTGCCGCCGCACGGGGCCGTGGCCGAGGGGCTTCGGCGCTTCGAGCGGTGGCTCCCCGAGTTGTTCGTCGTGTCGAAGGTGACGCTTCAGACCGGGACGGGGGGACTCCAGGTCGCGGTCGAGCGCGCACCCGGCGCGCGGTGCGCGCGCTGCTGGAACTGGTCGGAGCGGCTCGGGGAGGGCGACGCGACGCATCCGGACCTGTGCCCGCGTTGCAGAGAGGTCGTCCGGACCCTGGAGGACGCCGGATGACGGAAAGGACCCCCACGATCCGCCACCTCGATCTCGGCAGCACGACGAAACACGTTGGCATATCATGCTTCCGTGCCAGCCGCGACTTGGAAGTCGCGGCCCCAGGGTGGTGAAATGAAACGAAGCAAACTTTATGTTGATTCGAAGGATTGCGGAAATTGAGGGCGGATTTGGGGCCCGGCACCTGACCAGGCGGTATGGGATCGTGCTCGCGGTGGTGGCGGCCACGGCCGTGTCCGACCTGTGGACCAAACGCTGGGCCGAGCAGAACCTCGCGACCGGCGAGCACCTGCTGCCCGTTCGAGCCGAGGGGATCGCCCCGGGGACCACGGTGGGCGACCTGGTGCGCTCCCGCTGGCCGGACCTCGACGACGGCGCGCTCGCCGGGAGCCTCTTCCGGGTGGAGACGGACACGCGGTTCACCCCCGACCTCCCGGCGTTCCGGGTCGAGGACAACGCCCCCCCGATCCACGGCTTCTTCGTCTTCGATCACGGGGACCTCCGGCGTTTCGCGAGGCGCCTGGACCGCCCGGACCCGGCCCGCGAGGAGCGCCGGGTCGCCCAGGAGAACCCCGGCCTCGCCCCCGAGGAGGTGCGCGCCCGTGTCCGGGCCGCCCTGGACGGGGTGACCCTGGACGCCTTCCTGGCCGAGGCCCTCCCCCATCTGTCGGACGACGAGCGTCGGACCACCATCGAGCGTGGGTTGTTTCCGACGCGCGGCCGCCGGGACCTCGTGGCGCCCTCGGCCCCGGCCGAGGAGGGGGACCTGTACCTCGTGGGCCATCGCCAGGTCGTGCTGATCCCCGAGCACCTCGACTTCAGTTACGTCGAGAACCCGGCGGGCGCGTGGGGCCTGCTCGCGGACGTGGACGACGACCTGCGGCGCACGGTCTTCTTCGTCCTGTCCCTGGTGGCCATCGGGGTGGTCGTGGCCCTCCTGGTGCGGCCTCCGAGCGAGCACCCGCTGCCCCTGATCGCGCTGGGGGGGATCCTGGGTGGGGCCATCGGCAACGTGGTGGACCGCCTGTCCGCGCACTACGTCGTGGACTTCATCCACATGTACTGGGGCGACTACCACTGGCCGCGCTACAACATCGCGGACATCGGGATCACCGTGGGCGTGATCGTCCTGCTCCTGACCTCGGGGTCCCGGAAGAAGACCGACCGGGCGACGCGGAACCGAGAGACCTCGGCCGACCTCAACCGTCAAGGCCAGGCCTCGCTTCGAGCGGACGCCCCGGCGAGGTCGTGACTGGTGGCAGGTTCAGGGCCACACTGGGAGGCCGCTGAAGAACTCTCCAATATCGCGACTCCGTCTCGATATGGTTCTCTTGGAGACGCGAGCACTGCTCGCGTCTGGACGCGCGAACACGAAGTGTCGGCGAAGCCAACGCGAAGTGTCGGCGAAGCCAACGCGAAGCGTCGGCGAAGCCAACGCGAAGCGTCGGCGAAGC
>DYKK01000215.1 GCA_020722625.1 Anaeromyxobacter dehalogenans | reverse complement strand
CCCGGACCCCGGACGCCGGATCCCGGACGCTGGTCGCAGTGACAGGGGACGGTGGCAGTGGCAGGGGCCGTGACAGACAACGTTCCGCGGGCGGCCCAATGTCCCCCCCGGGGTTCCGATATACTTCGAGCCCGCGCGACCCGCACGGTCGCGACCGCGGGGGGAGCGATGCCCCGACCCATGCACCAGGCCGTGTTCCTGGCCCTCGTGGCCGCGACCTGGATCGGCCTTCACCTCTACCTGTACTTTCGAGTCGCATCGTCGTTCGACCTCGGCGTCCGGGCACGCCGCGTCCTGAAGGCGGTCCTCGTGTTCCTCGCGACCTTGTATCTCGCCGGCCGGTTCGCGCAGACCCGCGTGGACCCCGGCGTGGGCACCGTGATCCTGTGGCCCGGGGCGCTGTACCTGGGCTTCTTTTCGATCGGGGTGTCCCTCCTCCTGCTGTTCGACCTGGCCTACACGTTGCCCTGCCGCCTCCTGGCGCGCCTGCGCTCGAATCCCGGCCCGGCGGCCGCGACGCGGGTCGCGCGGTCCGCCCTCGTCGTGATCGGGGCGGCCGCCCTGCTTGTGGGCGGGCACGGCGTCTTCGTGGCCTGGGCCGGCCCGGAGGTCCGCCGCGTCGAGGTCCGGATGCCCGGCCTGCCGCCCGCGATGGACGGGCTGCGCGTGGTGCAGGTCTCGGACCTCCACGTCGGGGGCCTGGTGACCCGCGGCTACCTGGGCCGGGTCCTGGACCTCGTGGAGTCCCTCCACCCGGACCTCGTGGCCGTGACCGGGGACCTGACCGACGAGCGGGACGGCGGCGACGGGGAGGTCCTGCGCCGGGTGGCGTCCCTGAAGGCCCGGTACGGGGTCGTCGTGGTCCTGGGCAACCACGAGTACTATGTCGGGGCCTCCAGGACCGCGGCCGCGTTCGAGCGGGCGGGCCTGACCGTGTTGCGCCAGGGCCACCGCGTGGTCGGGGACGGCCTCGTCGTGGCCGGGGTGGACGACCCCTCGTTCCTCGGGGGGCGCGAGAAGGCCCCGGACGCGGTGCGCGCCGCGGTGAAGGGGGCGCCCTCGGGGCTTCCCGTGCTGCTCCTCTCGCACCAGCCGATCGCGCTGGACGCGGCGGCCTCGTCCGGCGTGGACCTGATGATGTGCGGCCACACCCACGGGGGCCAGGTCTTTCCGTTCCACGTGGTGTCGCGCCTGGCCTATGGCGTCCTGACCGGGGTCCACCGGACCGGCGACATGACCCTCGTGATCTCGAACGGGGCGGGGTTCTGGGGACCGCCCATGCGGATCGTGGCCCCGCCGGACGTGGTGGAGGTCACCCTGCGCGCGGCCCCGGACTCCCGGTGACCTGACCCGCGGAGAGTTGGGGGTCCCGGGTCAATGCAGTTGCACCTCGATCCGCTGGTCCCGGGGCAGGAGCGGGTTCGAGAGGTCGAGGGAATAGAGTTTCCGCGCGATGGGCTCGCCCGTGGAGGGCACGGGACCGGCGCACGAGAACGGCGCGACCCCTCCGCCGGGGTCGAGGGGGCGGTCCACGACCACCCGCCCCACCGGGGTCACGTGACGGACGCGGACGAAGCGGGCCGCGTTCACCCTCTGCCCGTCCGGGGTCACGACGGCCGCGGGGCAAAACCGGTCCCCTGCGGCCGACCCCTCGACCGGCTCCGGGTACTCGCGCACGAGCACGACCTCCTCGGGGGCCGTGTCGCCCGCACCTAGAGAGACCCGGAAGACCACGTCGGGGACCACGACGCCCAGGGCCTCGAAGTAGAGGGTCGAGACCGACACGTCTGTGGCGCCGGTCGCGGCGTCCGACCTCTCGAAGCAGCCGACGACCGCCTCGGTCCCGTGCTCGGTCGGGCAGGCGCGCGGGGCCGTGAAGGGGACCGGCGCCGCGAAATCCGAGGCGATGGCCCGCCCCTCTGCGCGCGCCGAGACCGTCGCGAACCACGGGCCGGCGGAGAGGGGGCGGTCCACGAGGGCGCTCGGGGTCGTCACGGTCCATCGGAGGTCGTGCGGACCCTCCACCGGGACCCCGCCCCAGTCCGGGCGGGCCACCACCCCATGAAAGGCCGGGTCCTGCGCGAGCAGGACCTCATACGCGGTCGCGCCCGGGACCTGGTCCCACTCCAGGCGCAACCCGGCCGCCACCCGGAGGTTCGCCGGGGCCGCGAGCACCCCGGCCGTGCCGCCGAGCAGCCGGTCGCGCGCCAGGGCCAGGGCCTCGCGCACCCCGGCCTCGGCCGCCAGATAGGGGCTCCCGTCCACGGCGACGAGCCCCGTGTTGACCCGCGGACCATCCGCGAGCGTCCCGACCTCGACGCCCACCACGAGACCCGTCCCGCCCTCCGCGGCCGCGACCGCGCGCTCCAGGACCTCGCGCACCCACCGGCCCCGGTCCGCCTGCCGGTCCACGACCGCGACCCCGGCCCCGGGGTCCGCAAGCCCCGAGTCCCGCGCGTGCACCCCGGGCACCACGATCCACAGCGGCTTCGGCCCGCCGCCCTGTCCGGCCGTTCGCGCGATCCGCCGCCAGCGGTCCGTGACGGCCTCCCCGAATCGGGCGACCGAGGTCGCGTCGTCGAGAGGGTCCTGCTCCCG
The DNA here is from genome assembly GCA_020722625.1 of Anaeromyxobacter dehalogenans. GTDB lineage: Bacteria > Myxococcota_A > UBA9042 > DTJE01 > DTJE01 > DYKK01. The sequence continues at coordinate 3,244 of DYKK01000215.1, read as the reverse complement.
CACCGACACGACATCGCAGGCGGAGGCGGCCTCGAGCACCTCCTCCGGGGCGGACCCATCGAACGGGGCGCACAGGAACAGGGCGCCGGGCGCCGCAGCCTCCACCGCCGCGTCCATCGCCTGGAACGCCGTCCGCGCCACCCGGCCCACGAAGGCCGCCTTGTCCCTCGCCACGGCCGGATGGGCCGGGTCGTCCGGGAGTTCCGTCAGTGCGGCCACATCGTCGGGCGACGAAAAGGATCGCCCCCAGGCCGCGCCCAGCGTCTCGACCGTGTATCCGAGTTCATCGAACACGAACCGTACGAACGCGTCCTTTCCCGGGGACGCGGACGGCAGGGCGATGAACGAGTCCGCGAGGCTCGCCCCAGGCGCCGGGCCGTCCCGGCCCTCCCCCCACCACCGGATCCCCCCGTCCGCGAAGACTCCGATCAGGGTCGGGTCGGTCCGCACCTCCGCGGGCAGCGTGTCCAGGGCCGCCTGCCGGCACCGGGCCGCGAACTCCGGATGGAACACGTCCGGGAAACCGTCCGCGTTCACAGTCGGGAGGCCGGTGTCGGTCACGGCCGCGAAGAAGGGGATCGAAATCACGTAGGGAACCGGACCGCACTGGCGCCGCGCCACGAGGGCCGCCGCCCCGTCCGAACCAGCCCCCAGCGCGTTGAACCCGACCCCGGACAGTCGGGTGATCGCCTGGGAGTAAAACGCGACGCGCCCCGCCTCGTCGTCCCCATACCAGGCGCGGTTCGCGTGCGCGAACGGCGCGTACCCGAGGGCCGGGTCCTCCTCGCCGTCGAAAGCGACCCGGGCCGTGGCGAACGCCGTGAAGGCATGGCCGGCCGGGGTGTGCAACCACCACCGGCCCCCGGCCGGGACCAGCCCGAACCGGCCCCCCGCCCCGTCCACCGGGAGGTCGAGGAAGCCGCCGTACTCGTCGAGGCCCGACGGGACCCGCACCCCCCCGTCACCGACTCCGCCGTCGCCGGGGACGTCCGGGGCCGCGCCACCCCCCGAGGCGCACGCGACGATCGCGCAGGCCGTCATCGCGAAGGGCTGAAACAAGATACGCCGACGCATCACGCCTCGATTCCTCGGGAGCCGCCCACCCCCACGGGTCAGCCGGGCGGGGCCGCGGGGGCCCGCCCCGCGGCCTGGAGCAGGTACGCCTCGATGAACCCGTCCAGGTCCCCGTCCAGCACCGCGTCCGCGTTTCCCGTCTCGTGGCCGGTGCGCAGGTCCTTGACCATCCGGTACGGGTGCAGGACGTACGACCGGATCTGGCTTCCGAAGTCAATGCCCTTCTTCTGGGCCTCGACCTGGTCGCGCTCCGCCTCGCGCTTCCTGCGCTCCAGGTCGTAGAGCCGCGCCTTCAGGATGCGCATGGCCGTGGCCCGGTTCTTGTGCTGGGACCGCTCGTTCTGGCACGCGACCACGATCCCCGTGGGGAGGTGGGTCAGTCGGACCGCGGAATCGGTCTTGTTCACGTGCTGCCCCCCGGCCCCGCTGGACCGGTAGGTGTCCACCCGCAGGTCCTCCTCGCGGACCTCGATCTCGATGGTGTCCTCGATGTCGGGGATGACGAACACGCTCGCGAACGTCGTGTGCCGGCGCGCGTTCGCGTCGAAGGGCGAGATGCGCACCAGCCGGTGGACCCCGGTCTCCGCCTTGAGGTATCCGAACGCGTACTCCCCTTCCACGGAGAACGTGACGCTCTTGAGCCCGGCCTCCTCGCCCGCCAGGATGTCCGCGATCGAGGTCCGGTACCCGCGCCGTTCCGCCCACCGCAGGTACATGCGCAGGAGCATCTCGACCCAGTCCTGGGACTCGGTGCCCCCGGCCCCGGCGTGGATCTCGACGATGGCCGAGGCCGCGTCGTTCTCGCCGCTCATCATCCGGGCGAACTCGAGGTCCCCGACCCGGCGCTCGATGGCGTCCAGGGACGTCGCCACCTCGTCCCCGAACTCCTCCGCGCCCTCCTCCTCGGCCATGCGCAGAAGTTCCCCGGCGTCTTCGAGGTCGCGCAGGGGCTTGCGGAAGGCGTCGAGGTCCCGCTCCAGGCGGGCCTTCTCCTTCAGAAGGTTCTGCGCCTTGCGGGGGTCGGTCCAGAAGTCCGAAGAGGCGCTCAGGGACTCGATTTCCGCGATACGACGCTGCAGTCGGTCGGGGTCAAAGAAACCTCCCGAGGACGAGCGTCCTCTCACGCAGGTCGCGGATGCGATCCTTCAGGGGTTCGAACACTCCGATACCTCGCTCCCACACGGACGGCCCGCCTGCCGCCGCGCCGGAAGTCTGCGGGAAACCGCGGAAACTGTCAATCGTCGTCCTGGAGACAAGGTGCTACACTGCGCCGCCATGTGGCGGGCCGTGCATCGCGCCCTCATCCAAGACCCGTTCGAGGCCCTGGACCGGCTTCGCGGGCTGCCGCCTTCCGGCCCGAGAACCCCCGGGTTCAAGGCCGTGTTCGCCCTGGTCACGGCCGCGGTCCTGCTGACCCTGATGAACTTCCTGGTCCTGAGCGGCGAGTTCCAGGGGCGCGTGGCCCGGGCCTTCCTGGAAGCGGTCTCCGCCCTCCCGGACGGTGCGGCGCGGGAGCGGCTCCTCGACCTCGCGCCCCTGTACCGGCACGTGGCCTGGTCCCTCGGGTGCCTCTGCTTCTACTTCGTCGTCCCCGCGGCCCTGGTCCGCGCAGTCTTCCAGGAGCCTCTGGCCGCGTACGGCCTGTCCCCGCGCGGGTTCGTGAGCCACCTCCCGACCTATGTGGTCCTGTTCGTGCCCGTCGCCGCGGCGGTCGCCGGGGCCTCGTACACCCGCGCGTTCCAGGCCACGTACCCCTTCTATCATGACCCGGCCGGCCTCTCGGACCTTCTGATCTGGGAATTTTTTTATTGCCTTCAATTCTTCGCCCTGGAGTTCTTCTTCCGAGGATACCTGGTCCACGCGATGAAGGAGCGTCTGGGCGCGATGGCCGTGTTCGCGATGGTCGTGCCCTACTGCATGATTCATTTCCAGAAGCCCATGGCCGAGGCCCTCGCCGCCATCCTGGCGGGCACCGTGCTCGGGGTGCTGTCCCTGCGCACGAACACGATCTGGGGCGGCGTGGCGATCCACTCGGCCGTGGCGGTCTCGATGGACGTGGCGTCCTTGCTCCAGCGCGGCTGGCGCCCCGCCGGCTAAAGACGGGTCAGGACCGCCCTCGACAGCACGACGGAATACCTTGATTTGTCGTGATCTCGTGCCAGCCGCGACT
>DYKK01000214.1 GCA_020722625.1 Anaeromyxobacter dehalogenans | reverse complement strand
CACGTTTGACACTCGACCCCAAGCCCGGTCTCAGGGTTGAAAGTTCTTGTCGGCCCGCCAAGGTAGTGATGGCGGCTCATCAACGATCGCCACCTCGGGCGCTCCCCTTCCATGATCGGCCGCACCTCCAGTCGGCCATCAGTGCCGACGCTGAAGTCCTCCGCATTCGCCTCGTTCGGAATTCGTCGTGGCGCCGGTCGGCCACGTGTCGGCGGCGGAAGTTGCAGCAGACCTCGCTTCTCCCAACGGACCAGCAGCAGACGCACCGATTCGATCGCGTAGCTGCCACCAGGACGTCGCCAACCGAAGTGCTTGCAGACCGCGACCGCCAACTCCCGGCGCGTCACCCGGTGCTGCTCCTTGACCTGCTTCTGGATCCACGCCAGGTCCCGAGCGCCAAGCGCCTCGCCGTCCCTCCACGACGAAATCCCGGTCCCGCGGCTTACGACACCCTTCCACGTCAAGGAGCATGCCATGGATCAACTTCCGAGTTCAGTCCCCGCCATCTTCTCTTGTCGCCCGAAAGCCCTACGCCACAACGGCGCCGCCCTGGGGGGAGGACAGTGACGGATGGACTGTTGCCGGATTCCCGCGTAGAATCCGCCTGACTGGCTGGCGGAGCGCAACCGTGCGAGGCATTACGGTCCCCGTCCTGTTCGCCGCCGTCCTGGCCCTCGGGGCCTGCATGGCAGGTTCCGGAGCGGCCAGCGACGCGGGTCCCGACTCTCTCGCGGAACCCGGTCCCGACGCGGCGGACGAGGTCGGACAGGAGGTGGCGGGCGACCCGGGCCCGGACCCGTACGCGGCCTGGCCCGATCCGACCACGGTCTTCCCGTGGGTCTACACCCCCGACCCCGACGCCCCGGAGTGGGCGCACGTCCGCTGGGAAACCGAGGACTGGGAGATGACCGACGGTGAGAAGGCCGCCGGGTACTTCGCCAAGCTGTTGAACCATTACACGACGGCCCCCCCCGAGGTCCGCAAGCACTTCCAGGTGCAGGCGGCGGAGGTCCCGCCGCTGGGCGAGGGCATCGTGCTGTCGTTCTCGGGAGACATCCTGCCACCAGGCGACAACTGGACCGCCTTCGGTGCCGGCGTGGCCGGGATCACCCAGGCGGACCTCCGTGTCGCGAACCTCGAGACGGCCGCCACTCCGCTGCATCCGCCGTCGCACTCGGGGGTCCCGGTGCGCCTGAACGCCCCCCCCGAGATGCTGGACCACCTGCCCTTCGACGCGCTCCAGCTCAACAACAACCACACGGTGGACATGGACGACGCCGGGGCCGAGTCCACGAAGGTGGAGGCCGAGACGCGCGGCTTCACGACCACGGGCCTCGACGCGCACGCCACGGTCACCGTCAAGGGGCGCCGCGTCGCGCTGCTGTCGTATTCCTGGGGCGTGAACCGACGGGACTACGTGACGACGCACGACCTGTTCATCGTCCCGTTCGGCCACGTGGACGAGGACATCGATCTGTCCCGGATCGGGGCCGAGATCGCCGCGGCCCGGGCGGACGGGGCGGACTACGTCGTCCTGCTGCTTCACTGGGGGTTCGAGTTCGAGTACTACCCGGACCCGCACTTCCTGAAGCTGGCGCGGCAGATGGTCGCCGCTGGCGCGGACGTGATCGTCGGCGAGGGGCCGCATGTGGTTCAGCCCGCCGAGATCTGCTGGGTGAACCACCCCGAGGTCGTGCCCGGCGTCGGGACGTGCAGCGTGCGGTCGCCGGACGGCCGTCCCCGGCGCGCGGCCGTGCTTTACAGCGTCGGGAACTTCTCGAACGACGTCGAGGACCGGATCGAGGTCGAGACCGGCATCGTCGCCAAGGTGAGCCTGGACCAGGACGTGACCGGCCTCGCGTGGACGCCGGTGGTCATCCGCTGGGCGCCGCCGCGCGTGCTCCCGGCGCTGGACGAGGCCGCCGCGGACCCGGAGCTGGCCGCCGAGATCGAGCGCTTGAACGGCCACCTGGGCCCCGGATGGCGCGTGCCGGCCGAGGCGCCCGACCCGGACCGGGAGGCCTTGATGAGCGTGCCCGAGACGGAGCAGTGGCCGATCGCCGGCCTGTCGGCCCCGGCGTGGGTCGTTCGGACCGAGGCGAACGTCCCGCACGTCTACGCCGCGACCCGCGAGGACCTGGGCCGCGTGGTCGGCTTCGTCCTGGCGCGCGACCGTTACTTCTTCATGGAGCTCCAGCGGCGCTACTCCCTCGGCACGCTGTCCGAGTTGCTGGGGGACGCCGGGCTCGAGACCGACATGGGGAACCGCCTGCTCGGCCTCGCTTCGGTGGCCGATCGCCTGACTGCAGCCGTGGACGGCGAGACCCGCGCCTACCTCGAGGGCGTGGTCGCCGGGATCAACGCGGCCATCGAGGCCATGCGCGACGGCCGGCTACCGCCCCCCAGCGAGCTCGCGATCGCCGGGACGTTCCTCGGGGCCAAGGACCCTGCGGACCTGATGAAGCCCTTTGCGCTGCGCGACCTGATGGCTATCGGCGCCGCACTGCTGTTCGAGACGAACTTCCGGACCGACGACGTGACGCGCGAAGAAAAGCTGGAGCGGCTCGCCACGGCCTTCGACGGCATCGAGAAGGCGGACCTGCGCCGGGACGGTTTCCTCGCGGACTTCTGGGGCGCGTTCCACCCGATCTTCCCCGGAAACGCCTCGGCCCCCGGGTTCGGAACCGACGGTCTCGGTCGCGTGGAGGGACGGAAGGCAGTCGCCCGGGCGACGCGGATGCCCCGCGGAATGCTCGACCGGCTCGCGCGTCGCGTCGATCGCGTCCGGGGCGGGCTGACCCACGACGCGGACGGCCCTTACGGCTCCAACGCCTGGGCCGTCGCGGGAACGGCCACGGCCACCGGCGGCGCCCTCGTCGCGGGGGACGGCCACCTCTCGCTCTCGGTGCCGGCGCTGATGTACCAGATCGCCATGGACACGTCGATCCTGGGCCACGGCCCCATCCACCAGACGGGCATGTTCCTGACGCCGTTCCCGATCCTGGCCGTGGGGACCAACGGCCGCGTGGCCTGGAGCATGGTCAACCCGGTCGTGGACCTCACCGACTGGTACCGCGAGGAGATCCAGCTCGACCCGTCGGGCGCGCCGTTCGCAAGCCGCTTCCAGGGCGAGTGGCGGCCCCTGGTGCGCGTGGACGAGGGCTACGTGATCGCCGACGTGCCCGCGCTGGGGTCCGTGGGGCGGACCGAGGTCTGGCCGCGCTACGAAACGTTCGACGGCCGTCGCCTCCTGGACGTCGAGGGCCGCGAGTTGGCCGAGGACGAGGTCCCCGCCCCGGGCGAGACTGTCGTGAACCTGGGCGATCGCCGGGTGGTCCCCGGCGACCTGGACGACGACGGGGTCGTGACCGCGGTGAGCTTCGACTACGTTGCCTTCGACGCGACGAAGTGGCCCGAGGCGCTTTACCGCATGGGCCTGGCCGACGACATACTGGAATACCGGGAGGCCACGCGCGGCATCGTGGGCGGCGGGCTGTTCATGGTGGCCGGCGACGCCGACGGGAACGTGCTGTACTCGAGCTACCAGGCCCTCCCGTGTCGCGGCTATCTTCCGCGGGTCGACGGCGGCTTCGCGCCCGGCGCGCACCCGGCCTTCCTGCTGGACGGCACCGCGTACGGGGCGTTCGAGATTCCGACGGACGCCCAGGGCCGGGCCGACGAGTCGGCCGGGGCCTCCGACCCCTATCGCTGCGTGATCCCGTTCGACGCGATGCCGCAGGCCATGAACCCGCCGGCGGGATTCGTGTGGACCGCGAACAACGAGCCCGCGCCGATCGACGACGACGGCGTGACGACGAACGACGCGTGGTACCTGGGCGGGCCGTGGGAGTCGGTCCGGGCCGACACGATCCGGCGGCGGCTTGAGGCGGTCGTCGCCACGGGGAACGCGGGGATCGCGGACATGGCCTCGGTGCAGGCCGATCGGACTTCGCGCCTGGGCGAGTTGTTCACACCCCACCTGCTGGCGGCCCTCGCGCGCGGCAAGGCCCTGGCGGGGGGCGGCGCGACCACCCCAGACGAGCAGCGGATGGCGGCCCTGTACGCGGCGAACGCAGCCCGGTTCGACGAGGTTGCGTCCCGGCTCACGGCGTGGACCTTCGACACCCCGTCGGGCGTCGAGACCTTCTACGATCATCCGACCGCCCAGGAGAAAGCCGACGCTGTCGCGACGATGATTTTCAACGCTTGGCTGCCGCGGCTCCTGCGCGCGGTCTGGGAGGATGAGCCGGCGAACGAACTGTTCCCATATCGCGCAGACTACTCTCGAGTCTCGGGCCTGCTGCTGCTGCTGAACGGTCGCGGCGCGGCGAACCCCGACGGGCTCGCGAGCCACGACCCGGACACCGGCGAGTCGGTCTTCTTCGATCGGCTGGGCACCCCCGAGGTCGAGCGGTCCGACGAGCTGATCCTGGCGTCCCTGGCCGAGACGCTCGATTGGCTGGAAGGCCCGGACGAGGGCCCGGGCGCCGGGGGGTTCGGGACGGAACAGATGTCGCAGTGGCTGTGGGGGCTGCGGCATCAGGCCCGGTTCGAGTCGCTGATGATCGATGTGGGCGACGACCCGGCCCTGGCCTTGCTGGTGGACCTCTTCTCGATCACGACCGACACGCTGCCGCTGGCCGAGGGCCTCGGCGCGGGCGACCCGCGCACGGGGCTCAAGTGGTTCCCGCGCGGGGGGGACAACTTCTCGGTCGACGCGGCCGAGCCCGAGTACACGGGGACGGGTTTCACATACGCCACGGGGCCGGTGATGCGGATGGTCGTCGCGCTGGGCGGAGATCACCCCACCGGTCAGAACGTCATCCCGGGCGGCCAGTCGGGCCTGATCGACAGCCCGTACTTCGCGGACCAGGCCGCGCTGTGGCTCGGGAACGAGACGCTGCCGATGCGGATCGGCGTGCCCGACGTCGTGGCGGGCGCCACCGGTCGCGAGACCTTCCTGCCCGCAAAGTGAACGACCCTCGTCTGAAGACGAGGGCTTCGGGGTTGCGACCAAAGTCGCTTGTTCCGGCTGAAGCCGGCTGACAGGGACCCGCTTGAGCGGGCTTGAGTCCAATGCCGTTCACTTGAGCCCCCCGGCAGCCCCCGGAAGCTTTCGCGGGTAGCCGCTCATCTTGATCTTCACGGCTCTCGGGTAGGCCCGTTCTCCGCGGGGGCAGGACGAAGGCCTTGACCGCGGCGCGAAGGTCCCCGGGCAGGGATGGCACCTGGTGCCGCGACGGCGCACCAGAGCCACTCGTCGCAGATGAGACGGATGGAGGCCACGAAGCTGATGCGGGTGGGCGCGACATGGGCCTCGTTGGCGATCCGCTCCATCTCGACACGGATGAGGTTGTAGGCGAGGAAGATGCCCCACATCTCTTGCCGCACCCGGTCGGGGCGGCGGCTGCGTCTCCTCCCGTTCGAGCATCTCCGTCTTGATCTCGTCGTACCCCAGTTCCAGCTCCCACCGCTCGTGGTACAGGGAGGCGGTCTCCGCTGCGGGCGTCCGGGTCGAGCAGCGACGTGAGCACGGTCTGCGGACGGAAGCCCTTGACCTGGTATCGGATCGCCCGGGCCTGCCAGGTCTTGGGCAAGGTCGGGTCCTTCTTGCGCGCCTGCCCGGATATCTCCATCTCGACGAGGTCGTCGCCAGGGCCGAGGTGCTTCACGACCCGCCACTTTGTGCTCTCCTTCGCTCGGATCAGCCAGTGACGGTTCTTGCCGCCACGCGCCAGAGGAACCAGGAGGTTCGCACCGAAGAAGCCCCTGTCGAGGATCGTCAGACTGTCATCGGGTACCGAAGACCACAGCTGCTGTGCATACGTCACTGGGCTTGTAGAGGTCGACCCACGCGACTTTGCCCTGCTCCTCGACGCGCCGGAG
>DYKK01000213.1 GCA_020722625.1 Anaeromyxobacter dehalogenans | reverse complement strand
CTGCCACTGTCACTGCCACTGTCACCTGCCCCTGTCCCTGTCCCTGACCCTGTCCCTGGATGACCACTCGTCATCAAATGGTGACGCAAGGATCGGCCTGGAGGCGCGATTTCCAATCGCGCCGGCTGCGCGGCCTCCGAGCCGCGCCATCCTTGTATTCCGGCGCCGGGCCTTGCCTTCCGGCGCCGCCTCCCGCTATGGTCCGCGCATGACGAGGGCGGAACAGGTCGTCGTCGCGATGTCCGGGGGCGTGGATTCCTCGGTCGCGGCGCTCTTGCTGACGCAGGCCGGGTACGATGTGGTCGGCCTGTCCCTGCGCCTGTACCGCTGCCCCTCGGAGCGGACGCACGGCTGCTGCACGGCGGCGGACCGGCGGGACGCCCGGGTCGTGTGTGAGCGCCTGGGCATCCCCCACCACGTCGTGGACGCGACGGAGGCCTTCCACCGGGAGGTCATCGCCCCGTTCATCGCGGCCTATCTGTCGGGACGCACCCCGTCCCCGTGCATCGCCTGCAACGAACACGTCAAGTTCCCGTGGCTCGTGCGGGAGGCCCGGACCCTCGGCGCGGACCGGGTGGCGACCGGACACTACGCCCGTATCGAACGCGACGCGGACGGGGCCCCGAGCCTGTTGCGGGCCACGGACACGGCCAAGGACCAGTCCTACTTCCTGTTCTCGATCGGCCGCGACGTGCTGGAACGGCTGGTCCTTCCCGTGGGGGGACTCCGGAAGTCCGAGGTCCGCCGCATCGCCCGGGAGCACGGCCTCCCGGTCGGCGACAAGCCCGAGAGCCAGGAGGTCTGCTTCGTCCCTTCGGAAGGGTACGTCGCGTTCATCGAGTCGCAGGCCCCGGACCGCCTTCCGGGGCGGGGGCGCTTCGTGGACACGGAAGGTCGCGAACTGGGAACGCACCCGGGGGTCCACGCCTTCACGGTCGGCCAGCGCAAGGGCCTGGGCCTGGGGGGCGGGCCGCGGCGCCACGTCACCCGCATCGTCCCCGAGCGCAACGAGGTCGTGCTGGGGGGCACGGCGGACCTGATGCGGGCCGATTTCACCGTGTCGGACGTGCATCTCCTCGACGACACCCTCGCGCGGGACCTCGAGGCGGGCGCGAACCCACGCGTCCGGGTCCAGATCCGCTCCCGGCACCGGGCCGCGCCCGCCCGGCTCGCCCTCGTGGCCCCGGGACGGATCCTGGTGGCCCTCGACGAGCCCCAGAGCGCCGTGGCCCCCGGGCAGGCCGCGGTCTTCTACGGCGGCCCGCGGGTCCTCGGGGGTGGGTTCATCGATCCCGAGGCGTGATCAGGTCATCGTGCCCATCGTTGCATGGCCCGTGGCCGTGAGAACGATTGGACAACCCACTCCAGGAAGTAGAACGTGGATGATGCTTCCTACACACTCCCAAGGCCGCAAATCCGACTTTGGGGCTGACATCCCGCGGACCGGAAATGATATCATCGAGGCCGTGATTCGGAGCCTCACCTGCTGCCTGGCGTTCGTCCTTCTCCCGTCGGCACCGGCCGTTGCTGCCTTCGACATCGCGAAGGCTCTACAGCCTGTCCGGGGACTCGCGTACCTGGACGTGGGTTCGTCGGTCTATTCCGGGACGGACAGCGACCCGTTCAACGGCGACCCCACTTTTTCGGCCAGCACGCTCGTCCGCGACTTTTCGCTGATGCTCTTCGGGGGATTCGATTTCGGTCTTTCGTGGTGGGCCAGGACCACTCTTCGCGCGGACCACGTGATCTTGGGGGAGGCCGGCCTTGCACTCGAGGTCTTCAAACCTCTGGTCTTCGTGATAGGCCGAATCAACAACCCGGTTTCCCTGACCACTCGGTTCAGCAACGAGGAACTGGGCCTCGCCGAGCCGGACAACCTCGTCTACGTGACGCAACCTCGCAGCGTAACCGGGTTGCTGGTAAGGGGTACGGCCTGGGGGCGCTTGTCGTACGCGGCAGGCTACGTTCCCGCGGACCTGAAGGCCGGGGAACGGACGTTCGTCGCCTCGTTGTCCATCAGCCCGCTGGGACCGACGGCGAACCGCGAGTATGGGTTCTTCTCGAACGAGGAAGGATACGATCAGGTCAGGTTCGCCCTGGGCGCTGGAGGGATGATCACGTGGTTCCACACGGGCTCGGAGACCTACGTCCGGACAACGGCCGACTGCCTGCTGCAGTACAAGGCGTTCGCCTTGTCCGGCGGCTATTCCAGGTTGCGCTACTATCACCAGCGCGGCTCCGGCTTCCTGGCGGACGTGAACCATGGAGGATTCGCGAGGGCGTCGGTCTTCGTGGTGCCCGACGTGTTGCGCCTGGTCGCCGGATTCGAGTACCTGGACTTCGACGCGCCCATGACGTCCTGGGCGTCGGGAGGGGAGGCGGTCATCAACGTCGGGCTGGTGCTGCACGTCAGGAAGGACCTTCTCAGGGTGCATCTGGAATACCGTCACCGTCACGAACTCGACGGACCGGACTTGCAGAACGACAACGTGTTCATTGCGGTGAAGTTGCTCTTGTAGGGGGATGGGAAAGTCGATGCCGAGGTCGCATGATGGTTTTGCCATGATGACGCGCAACAGGGTCTTCCTGCTGCTTGCGGCGGCCCTGGTGATGCAATCGGGCGGTGCTTTGGCCTACAAGTACCATCCGTACCGGTGGCAGTCCTTTCCCGTCACGTGGTACCTGGACAAGTCCGGATATCCAGGATCGGGCATGAGTCTCGAGCAGTTGCAGACCGCCTTGACCCAGGCGTTCGACCTGTGGGAAAACGCAAAATACCAGGGACATTGCTCGGCCGTTCGGTTTGCCTTCGGGGGAACCGTGGACGCGAACGGCAACATCCCGGACGAAAAGAACGTGATTTCCTTCGTGTCGATGGCATCCTACCCCGGGACGCCGGACAGCCTTGGGGACACGGTCGTGATCACCGATTCCCAAAACTACGTGGTGGAAGCGGATATCGTGTTCCCGATCAGCGAGACAAGGCGCCTGTCGGTGAACCCAGGCGCCGAGGAATACGACCTCGTCGGGATCGCGGCGCACCAGATCGGGCATTTCATCGGGATCGACCATTCCCAGGTCCCGCAGGCGACCATGTTCGGGGTGTTCCCTTCGGCCGGCGACACCTCGTGGGGCACCCCGGAAAGCGACGACCTCCAGGCGGTCACGGACCTCTACCCCGGGTCTTGTCCAGAGGGCGGCGACAGCGTTGTGGCGGATGCGCCGTCGGACCGCCAGGCGTCTCCGGATGCGGGCCCTGGTGGCGCGGCGTCTCGGTGGTCATGCCGGGCCGGCCGTTCGGGTGATGTCTTAGGGGCCTGGGTGGCCGTCGTGTTCCTTTGCGTCTGGTTCCTTGGTCGGAGGCGTCATGCGTAGATGGGGGTGGATTGTCGGTTCGGCGGTGCTTGCAGGGATGGGGTGCAACTCGGGTCATGGGGCTTTGGCGGCGGGCGATGAACATTCCACGATCGACATGGGCGCCGAGACCCCGGACATCGACCGGGACGAGCCAATGGGCCCGCCCGAGGGCTTCGAATACGACCCTTGCGGGGCCGGCCCCACTCTGCTCGAAAGCGGCATGTTCGTCCGTTACGGCTGCGCCTTCCTCAATCACGCCTACAAGATCAAACACAACGGCGTCATGGTCACGGGCGACCTCCAGGTCTGTGACTCCGGGGACACGTGCATCCAATGGCTCGAGTATCAGTGTGGGGGATTCTGGCTTTGCAACGACGGCACGAGGGACATCATCATTGGCCGAGACACCGGTATCGTGAATACCCATGCCCGGAGCCACTCTGCACCCGAGGCCCTTCCACATCAACTCGTGATGCCCCTGGAGGTTCTGCCCGCTCCCGTACCCGCGCCATGGAACAGGTAGCGACGATGGAAACAAAAGAACGGACAGCCGCGGCGGTCCTGGCCCGGGCCGAGGCGCGATGGCCGAGCCGATCCTACAACGCGGCGCCGCGCACGGACGATTTCTATTGCGGCATGGTGTCGCTGAACCTGCCGTGGCTCAACCCGGTCCGATCCGCGCGGGAACGCGCCGCCTCCACGCGCCGGGCCACGAGGGCTCGAACGTCCGCGGGCTTGTCACTTTCCGCCGCATTCGATTATCCTGGCACCGACTTGTCACGTTGGGAGCCCCCGAGGCGATGACGGGTGGGTGGGCCGAAGCGATGGAGGACCCATGTTCAAGGTACGCGTGATCGGGTTGCTGGGGATCCTGGGCGCGCTCTTGACGCTCGCCGGGATCGTGGGGCTCAACCGGGTCGAGGAGGCGACCCGCGAGCAGGCCTTGAGGCGCGTCGCGGGAACGCGGTCCTCGGTGGCCCGCGCCTTCCAGGGCCGCGAGGCACGCCAGGCCCTGGTCGCGACCCTCCTCGCGGACAGCGAACTCGCCGCGGCCCTCGCGGCCCTGGCCGACCTCCGCAAGGACCTCCAGGCCGCCCAGACCGAGGCTTACCAGAAGGCCCCCGGCAACGACGCACGGTCCATCGAGACCCGCGAACGGCTCATCCGGGAGGTCCGCATCGAAGGCGTCAGCCTCCCCGACCTCTTCGCGTCGCGCCTCGCGGACCACCTGGAGCGTCGTGCCGGACCGGAGGCCTTCGATCCCAGGGGCCGCGACGCCTTCCTCCGCGACGAGGCAAACCGTTTCGCGAAGTGCGCGGCGTTCGGCGGGGTGGACCAGTGTCTCTGGGATTACACCTACAACACCTTGCCGAAGGTGTTTTCCCTGATCTCCCGCGGCCGGCGGGTCGCGGTCGATCAGCGCGTCTATGTCGTCGGCCCGGACGGCGTCGGGCTCGCCGACTCCGGAAACCCCCGCTGGTCCCGGGCCGAGGGGTTCGCCTCGAAGACCCGCCTCCCGATCGAGGCCCTGAAGACCGGGGCCCCCGTCCAGGGACTCGCCCTGGTCGAGAACCGCTACTTCGTGGCCACGGCGGTGCCGATTTTCCACGAGGGCCGCGCGGTCGGGGCGGTCCTCGTCGGCGACGCGATTGACGAGCGGATGGCCCGCGAGGACAGCGACATCGTCGGCGCGGACGTGTTGTACGTGATGGGCGGAAAGGTCATCGCGGCCCCCCTCGCGTCGGACCTCGCCAACCGGCTCGCGTCGGACCCCCGTTCCGTGTCCGAACGCGTGACCGCCACGTTCCGCGCGCTGGACGACGAGGGCTCCCAGGACCTGCGCGTCGTGGTCAGCCAGGACCTTCGCTCCCTCGCCGCGGCGTTCGGGTCGGCCCGCACGACGCTGTTCCTGATCGGTCTCCTCGTGACGATCCTGGCGGTGGGGGTGCTGGTCTGGCTGCTGCGGTCGTTCTACCAGTCCTTCGAGGTCCTCGACCAGGGGGTGCACGAGGTCATCAACGGAAACCTCGACTACCAGTTCCCCTTCGAGTTCAAGGAGGACCTGGCGCGCGGCCTTGGCCAGTCCCTGAACCTGATGAGCCTCGTGCTCCAGGGGCGGCCCCTCCCCGAGGAGGTGGAGGAGCAGGAGGCCGGGCGGTCCTCCTGGACCAGCGAGCTCCAGGTCCTCGACAGCGGAGAGGCCGGGCCGGAGTGGGGCGAGTCCTCGCGCCCGACCGTGGCCTTCGACCTCGACGCGGCCCGGACCCTGGCCGAGGAACCCGCGGACGCCTATTACAAGCGGATCTACTCGGAGTTCCTCGATGCCCGGCGTTCCATCGGGCTGCCCACCGAGGGGATCAACTACCCGAAGTTCCTGGAAAGGCTCGTGCACCTCGAGCAGGGGCTCAAGAAGAAGCACCGCTCCCCGATGGTTCGGTTCGCGGTGAAGACGCGCAATGGCACGGTCGTGCTCGACCCGATCCCGATCCAGAAACTTCCGCGCTGATCCGACCCGCCTACACCGTGCTCG
>DYKK01000212.1 GCA_020722625.1 Anaeromyxobacter dehalogenans | reverse complement strand
GTGATGCCGGGGGACAACCTGATCACCGTGACCGCGCAGGCGGGCGGCGAGACCACGACCGACACGATCCTGGTCACGCACAACCCGTCCTTCCCCTTCGACCACCCGGTCGAGGTGCGCCCCCCGGCCGGGTTCGTGGGAGAGACGGGGAAGGTCTTCGCCACGGCGGCCCTCGGCCCCATCGGGGACCTCGTGGACACCACCCTGACCCTTCAGCAGGTGGACGCGCAGGGGCACGTGGTCAAGGAACTCGGGAAGATGAAGGACGACGGCGACGTCAGCGTGTCCGGGGACGAGATCCAGCAGGATGGGGTCTATACGCTCCAGTTCAATTTTCAGTGCGCCTCGGGGGACCCGGTGTACGTGCGGGCCACGGCCCGGGTCCGGGGCGCGTACGGCCAGCAGTACACCGCGCGCTCGGCCCTGACCCGCTTCGATTGCGTGAACCGACTGTCCGTCACCCAATGCGCCGCGCACCAGAAGACCCTGGCCCAGGCGCGCGAGGCCTACCTCCAGGCCCAAGGCGCGGGGACCGCCGCCGCGCGGACCGCCGCGATCCAGGTCCTGTCCGCGGACGCGGACGTGGGCGAGGTGGCGTCGGACGCCGAAGACGGCGGGCTGTGGGTGCAGTGGAAGGACGGGGTCCTCGGGGCCCTGAATCCGGCGCGCGGGGACACGCGGGGCGGCGACGGGGCCGGCGAGGACTCCGGGGCGCTCGGGTCCGTGGAATCCGCCCTGGCCGGGGACCTCGCCATCTTGAGCAAGTCCACGCTGTTGCTTGCGCCCTTCGCGAGCGAGTTCGGCCAGGAAGAAGCGGCGTTCACGGCCGGGGTCGTGTCGCACATCCAGTGTCCGACGTACCGGGTGCGCGGGCCGCAGCAGAACCCGAAGGGGCCCCACAACGACGCGGCCGCGAGCCTGAAGGTCTTCCGGCAGATGGCCGGGAACGGGATCGTGGTCCTGACCACGCACGGCGAGGCCTACTTCCGGGGCCTGTCGGGACCGGCCAAGGAGCGGCTCGGGTGGTCGCACCGGGGGGCCCAGGAGGTCCTGTGGACCGGGGAGGCCGTGGACTGCGCGCGCCTGACCACGACGACCAAGACCTGCAAGACGACCGCGGAGTGCCCGGCCGGGACGGAGTGCCTGATCACCCAGGCGGTGCAGGTCACGGTCGGCACGACGCAGACCATCGAGGCATCCGGCGTGTGCTACGACGCGACGCAGGTGGACCTGATGAGGGGCCGCGTGGTCCTGGGGGACCGGACCTACGGCGTCACCCCGGCGTTCGTCCGCTCGATGGGCGAAAGGCAGAAGTTCCCGAACAGCCTGGTGTATCTGGGTGCGTGCCGCACCCTGTACAACGGGACCCTCGCCGCGGAGTTCTTCGGGGCCGGGGCGAGGACCGTGGCCGGCTACACCGGGGTTGTGACGAACGCCTTCGCGCGGGAGGCGGGCTCGTCGTTCCTCGCGCAGATGTTCGAGGAGAAGAAGACCGCGGGCGAGGCGTACGGGGTCGGGGTCCAGGACCCCGCGAACCCCGGGTCGTACTTCCGCCTGTTCGGGGCGCGCAACCTCACGGTCTCGCAGTCCGACATCCTGAACGCCTCGTTCGAGACGAGCGATCTGACCGCGTGGGAGCAGGACGGGGACGGCCGCGTGCTCGCGAAACTGGGCCAGACCGGGCCGGTGTCGGGGAAGTTCATGGGGGTCATCTCGACCGGGCTCGGGTTCACGGACCTGGTCGGGTCCGTCCAGCAGACCTTCTGCATCCCGGAAGGCGTCCAGAGGTTGTCATTCTGGTGGAAATATTATTCAGAAGAATTTCACGAGTGGTGCGGGAGCGAGTACCAGGACACCTTCCAGGCGGACCTGACCGGGCCCACGGGCCAGAAGTACAAGGTGGTGGACCTCGCGGTGGACGACCTGTGCAAGAAGGACTGCAATCAGGAATGCGACTGCTACTTGGGGTTCCTCACGTCGTGCCCGCCGGACATGGGGTCGCATTACGTGGGCCTGACCTTCTCGGACGTCCAGTTCGACCAGGGGGATTGTTGGGTCACGCCGTGGCAGAAGGCGACCTTTGACGTGTCGGACCTCGCGGGCAAGGGCCCCGTGACCTTGCGCTTCTATTGCACGGACCAGGGCGACTCCATTTACGACACCGCGGTCCTCGTGGACGGGGTCCGTTTCGAATGAACGTTGTGAGGTGGGATGGCGAAGTCCACCCCAGGGAACCGAAAGGAGGACGGAACATGAGGCACGGCGCGATGGTTGCGGCGTGGGCCTTGTGGATGGTCATGGGGGCCTGTTCGGGCGGAGGGGGGGCCCCGGACTCCGGGACGCAGGGGAAGGACGCCGCGGACGGACAGGCCACGGATGTGACCCAGCAGGAAACGGGGACCTGGGACCTCCCCCTCGACGGATTCGCGGAGGAGATGGCGGCCTGCCTGGACTGCACCACGGATCGATGCGATGCCGAAGTCAAGTCGTGTCAGGCCCACGCGGAATGCTGGGGGATCTGGATGTGCGTGATGGGGCAGTGGTGCACGTCCGAGGCGACGTGCTACGACGAGTGCCTGGGGAAGTTCCCGGGCGGCCAGGACGATTTTCAGGCCCTGGGGAACTGCATGGACCGCGAGTGTCCGGAGGCGTGCGCGGATTGAGACCCGGGGACCCGCTCGCGGGCCCTTCTACTCCAGGTGCCCGGTCGCGACCGTGAAGCCTTCCTCCCGGTAGAGGTCCTCGACCACGAACCGCAGTTCGATCCCGGGCGGCAGGCTCGGGTCCAGGGTGGCCAGGTCGATGGTCGGGATCGGGAACGTCGCGAGCGGCTTGCCGATGACGTCCTCGAGCAGCGGGGGCAGGAGGACCTCCTTGATCAGGGCCTCGAGCCCGTCCTTCATGGCGGACATGTCCTCGCAGGGCGCGCCGGGGGTCTGGCAGGACTCGATGCTCACGAACTCCAGTTCGAGGAGGTCGAGCCCCAGCACCGTGATGGACACGTCGTTGCCGCCCTCGGCGCCCGGGACGGCGTCCAGGCGCACGGACGCGGCCGCATAGACGAAGACCCCGATCTTCAGCGGGATGCCGTTGAACTTCAGGTCCGTGACCACGTACAGGTCCCCCACCTGGACCTGGAGGTTGCCCGGCGTGTGGCAGTCCGTCAGGATCGGCGGCAGGTAAAAGTCGAGCGTCACGAACAGGTCGCTGACCCCGTACTGGGACAGGTCCACGTCGCCCAGGTCCTCGGGCGTGATGGTCACGTTGATCGCCCCCGACCACCACACCGAGAACAGCCCCTCGTTCAACAGGTCATCGAAGGCCCCGAACTCGATCTCGGACTGGTGGGGCAACTCGAAGGTCGGGGGCTGCATGGTCAGGCAGTTCGCCCGGCTGATGGACCCGAGCACGTCCCGGTTCACCGCCTTGGGCGCGTACAGGGTCCCCTCCATCGAGATCCGCATCCCGTCGGTCTTCACGGTGAGGTCTTGCGGCCGGGTCCGGATCGTGATCGCGGCCGGGTTGTTGCCGAGGAGCGGCGGGATCTCCACGGTCTGGTTCAGTTCGAACTTCGCGAAGAGGTCCTCCAGGGTGTGGTTGATCAGGTCGCCCATCTGCTGTTCGAACGCCTTCTCGACGTCCGACGTGAACTGGTCCACCAGGAGGTCGATCAGCCAGTCGAAGAGCCAGCCAAGGATCCCGTCAATGTTCACGTCAATGCCGCTCAGACCCACGTCCGCGCTCTGCATCTGGGCGTGGACCTTCTTGTCCGACCCGGTCCACAGGAGCACGTCCGAGGTCACGGTGACCTGCGACACCGACACGTCGCCCGAGAAGTCCGGACACCAGTCAATGATGAACGTGCACTTGCCCTTGAGGTCCACGTCCAGGTGCAGGTTCGGGAGGACCACGACCAGGCGCATCCCGCCGTCGTAAAGGCTGATCTGGAGGGTGGGTTTCCCGAACGTCACGTTCGAGAGATAGACCTTGTAGGGGCCGGACTCTGCGACGGGGTTGGGGATCAGGGCGTTGATGTTCAGTTTGGAAATGAAGGTCTCGAGGATCGTGGCGAGGTCGTCCGGGTGGCTCGGGTCGTGGTCTCCGTCATCGAAGAAGTCGCGCCCCAGGAAGGTCCGCACGCTGTTGTGGACCATCCCCTTCTCGGGGTCGGCCGCGTCAATCGGGTAATAGACGAACGAGAAGTAGTACGACTGGCGCACGCGCGAGGACATGCCCGCCCCGTTCGTCACCTGCGCGTCAATCATGTTCAGACCCTGGACGGGATTCATGAGGAACGTGAAGGTGCCGTCCGGCTGGATGTCCGTGACGGGCTGGCCGTTGATGGTGAAGGACTCGATCCCCGTGATGTCGTCGTTGACGACGCCCATCACCGTGACGGAGGGCTTGCCCTGGATCGTGGCCCCGCGCTCCGGGTACAGGATGGACAACAGCGGCCCGCTGCCCTCGACCCGGATGGTCAGCGACGCGGACACGGCCGGGAACTGGAGGAGCCGGAAGGTCATCAGATAGACCCCCTCCTCCTTCAGGACGAAGGTCTTCGTGGGGTTGTTGGGCGAGGGATCGATCCCGCCCGGCGGGTCAATGGCCGGGACGCCCACCGTCGCGTCCGGGACCAGGTTGTCGTAGGCGTCCGTGGCCGTGGCCGTGACGTTGATCACGCTGCCGGTCCCGTAGTACGCCTTGTCCGGGACCACCTGGAGGGTCAGTGTCACGGGGTCCCCGGGCGTGACCAGGACCGTGACGCCATACAACTGAAAATATTTCCATTCTATGTTCTGCGGGACGCACTTGACCGGGTACATCCCGGCGACGTTCGTGGTGATGAACTTCCCGTGGATGCTCATCTTCGGCGGGAGATGGACCGACATGGGCAGGTCCGGGACCGGGTTGTCGTAGTAGTCGGTGGCCGTGCAGGCGACCTCGCCCTGGCCGCCGGCCTGAAACGTGTCCGGAGTCACGCTCGTGTAGATCTTCTTGGGGACGTTCGGGCGGACCGTGACCTCCTCGGGCGTGGGGTCGGCGACCGGGGCCCCCACCACGCCGCACGCGATCCGGTGCAGGACCGCTCGCGTCAACTGGACCGTGAGGCCCGAGGTGGTGATGCCCTCGGCCGGGGTCGTGATCGGCGCGAAGGGGCCGTCCACCGCGTTGCCGTAGGCGTCCCAGCCGGTGCACGTCACGCGGACCCACTCGCCGGCCTGGATGTCGTGGGGTTCCACGGCGGTCTCGACCGCAAAGGGGGCCGCGGCGGTGACCACGAGCCCGGCCGGGGTCTCGTCCACGATCCCGGCGTCCGGGGCCTCGCACCGGACCCGGTACAGCCCGGCCCGCGTGACGACGATCCGGTTGTCCTGGACCGTGACGCCCTCGGGGGGCTCCTCGGGCGGGGGGCCGGGGTCGGGGGCCGTCGAGGCGTCCGGGGCCGCGGCCGCGTCGCCGCCGTCCGGCACGGACGGCGGGGCCTCGGGCGGCGGGGCCTCCCACACGCGAATCACGACCTTCTTCGGGTTGAACCCGACGCCCTCGCAGGCCACGTCCACCGGGTCCCCGGCCCGGACCTCCTCCGCGGACAGGCGCGTGTCAATCGTCGGGGCCACGTCGCCCTGCATCCCGGGGTCCTGGGCCCCGTCCACGCCGGAGTCCGGGGCGTTCGCGTCGCCGCGGCCGGGCGTGGATCCTCCGCCGCAGGCCGCGAGGGACCAGACCACGAGGAGGTACCCGATGGTCGGAGACTTCATGACCCACCCTCTGAACCCAAATCCGCCGTCAATTTCCGCAATCCTTTGAATAAACATGAAATCTGCTTCGTTTCATTTCACCACCCTGGGGCCGCGACTTCCAAGTCGCGGCTGGCACGGGACCGCGACA
>DYKK01000211.1 GCA_020722625.1 Anaeromyxobacter dehalogenans | reverse complement strand
GGGGGAGAATCGGGCTCGGACCCGCATCCCGCCTTGTCCAAGTCGCAGAATTGCGGGTTCCAGGATCGGGGCGGTTCGCGGGCCGCGGATGTCGCAATCCGGAGCCGGGGGGAGAATCCGCCCCGCGGGGGGCGACCAGCGGGTCCAGGTCCCCGGGGGTCCCGGGGGCCTCGCGGGTTACGTTTCCGTGCCGGGACGGAACCCGATTCTGGGACGGTCCGGGGCGGGGTCGGGTTCCATCAGCCGGCGGATCGCCTCGAAGACGGCGCGAAAACGCTCGTCGTACCGGGCTTCGAGTTCGTCCAGGCGTTGTGCCAGGTCCGAGACCATCCCGAGCATCTGACGCATCCGGACGAACGCGCGCATGATTTCCACGTTGACCATGATTGCCCGCGGGGAACGCAAGACACTGGACAGCATCGCGACCCCCTGCTCCGTGAAGGCGTAGGGCTTTGTCCGTCGTCCGCCCCAGCCCCTTGCGATCACAATCTGTGATTTCAAGTTCGCAACGTCTTGATCCGACAACTGAAACATGAAGTCGGGAGGGAACCGCTCGTGGTTGCCTTTGACAGCTTGAACCAGGGCGCCCCTCTCGAGCCCACAGAGTTCCGCAAGGTCCGCGTGCCGACTTGCCGTTCCCCTTTGGTTGGTCGTACCGGCCGGCTCCACGGGAGTCGCGCGATCTGACACACGCCGGGCCAGTGGGGAGAGTTGTGGTCGGGTCGCGGACCTCTCCCCTCCCTGCCGGTGCACCGGGGACCTCACGGAGGTCAAACAGGTCAGGTGGTCGTTGCTTCTGATGTCGGGGTCTCTTGCGGGCGCCATTGGGATAGAATCGGTACGGTTGACCTGCTGCCGGAGGGGATCGGTGATCGGCTAGCCCCCTGCCTCGTCCGCACGGCGCCTGGTCACGGGCGGGAGGGAACGCGCATCTACGGAGGGACGTTCCGGGAAGGCTCGAAGCGTTGCGACAACGCTGCTCGGTCTCCTCTCGTGCCTCTCGGCTCCCGGCATGAGGGGGCTGCCGGATGCCGCCGTGGACCGGGCTTCTGAGGCGGCTCCCGTGGACTCGGGTGAGGTCGGGGGCCTGGCTTCGTGGCAGTGTTACGGCCAGGACGGCAACCAGGAGGGCATCTTCGCCCAGCGCTATGACGCGAGCGGGAACAAGGTCTATCACTGATGTTCAGGAGCGGCGCTCGCCTGCCGAACCGTGGCCGGCAGCGAAACGCTGGACGGTCCCCCCTCTTGGTCGGTCCCGCCTCCCCGGGGCGATTCGCGGGTGCACCCGGCCTCTTTCCCGGCGTCGAGGGCTTGATAGGGGCCCAAGATGGGTGTCTGATTGCGGGGGTCGGCTCGGGGCGGGCGGCGCGACATGAGCGAACGCGAGGCGTACTTCTGGCTCCTCGGCGGCTTCGCGGGACTCGGGGTCCTCGTGTTCTGCCTCCTGCTCCGATTCGCGGCCCCGTATGGGCGGCACGCGAGGCCGGGATGGGGCCCGGTCCTCCCGCCGCGATGGGCGTGGGCGGCCATGGAATGGCCGGCCCCCGTGGGCATGGCCGCCTGGTTCGCCCTGGGGGGACGCCTCGACGCGGTGTCCGTCGCCTTTCTGGTTCTGTGGGAAACGCACTACGTCCATCGGGCGTTCGTCTATCCGTTCCTGATCCGTCCGGGGTCGCACGGCGTGCCGCTCGCCGTCGTCCTCGCCGGCCTCGCCTTCAACGCGGTCAACTCGTATCTGAACGGGTGCTGGCTCTTCACCCTGTCGGACCCCTGTCCGGCGTCGTGGCTCGGCGACCCCCGCTTCGTCGCCGGGACGGTCGTCTTCGTGACCGGGCTCGCCGTGAACTGGCACGCGGACCACCGGTTGCGCTCCTTGCGGGGACCCGGCCGCACGGACTACCGTGTGCCCCGAGGCGGGCTGTTCGAACTCGTCGTGGCCCCGAACTACCTGGGAGAGTGGGTCGAATGGGTGGGATGGGCCGTTCTGACCTGGTCGTGGCCCGGGGCCGTCTTTGCCCTGTGGACGTTCGCCAACCTCGCCCCGCGGGCCGTGGCGCACCGGCGGTGGTTGCGAGAGAGGTTCCCCGAGGAATCCGGGAACCGCAAGGCCCTGATCCCCTTCCTGCTGTGACGGTGACGCCATGCGCGAACGCCGAGGGACCATCCGGGGTCTTCTTCCGCGGTTCCACGCGATCCGGGAGCGGTTGCGCCGTGGAATCCCGCCCGAGGAGACCGGGTCGTTCCGGGAAGCGGTGCGCGAGACGCTCGCGCAGGTCGAGGCGATCTGCGCCTCGGCCGGCATCCGGCCGGACGACCTGCCACCGGCCACGCAGAACGCCTACCGCTCCCTGGCCGCGATGGACCTCGAGCACCTGCCGCCGCCGAACCCCGCGGTCGCGTCCACCCCGCCGGTCTCCCTCCGCGGGGCCGCGTCCCTCACGGAGTTGCGCGAGCGTCACCTCTGGAATCGCCGCGAGGCCTTCGCCGCGACTGCCTCGGCGCGGGACTCGTTCCGGAACACGCTTCTCGGCGACGTCGAGGCCATCGAGCAGGTCGTGGCCGCGGCCCGGTCCACGCCGGCCGGACTCCTCGGCTCGGGCCGCGCCCTGTATGCGTGGCTCCGGTTCCTCCTGGAGGACGAGCATCTCGAACGGCACGTCGAGGCACTCAACCTGGCCTCGCGGGCGCTCGCGACGGTCGTCCCGGACGCGACCTGCGAGGTCCTGATGGGCCCGAGGCAGTCGTTGTGGCGGGCGCGGAGGCGACCCGGTGGGGTGTCGCTGGCGGTCTCGGAGGGGTTCGTCGCGGCCGCGCAGGACGAATGGCAGGCCCTCGTGCGGGTCGTATCCTCCCGGGCGCAGGCCGCCCACGTCGAGACCCTCAGGCGGTTCGCGGAATCCGCGCGCCTCCGCGACGTGATGACCGCCCTGGAGTCGTACGTCCGGAACGCGGATCACGCGAAAGGGCGGGTTCATGACCTCGCGGCCTCGTTCGACCGCGTCAACCGGGCCGTCTTCGGGGGCGCGATGACCCGACCCACCCTGGCATGGTCACGCATCCCCTCCCGGAGGCTGCAGGCCCAGTACCGTCCCGGGAGCGACGCCATCGTGTTCTCGGTCGCGCTGGACGACGAGCGCGTGCCCGAGTCCGTCGTGGACTTCCTGATGGCCCACGAACTCCTGCACCGCAAGCATGGGGCGCGGTTCCAGGGGGCGCGCCGGGCGTCGCACACGCCGGAGTTCCGCGAGGAGGAACGCAGGCTTCCGTGGTTCGAGGAGGCCAGGCGTTTCCTCGACCGGTTCGCCGGGGCCCGGCGCCCGTGAGGCCCGCGCCGCGACAGGACGGCCGTGCTCCCGGCGCGTGGTCGCGACCCCGGGTCGCGGTCGCGGCCCTCGCGCGTCGCGTCACCTCGTGGGAACCGTGATCTGCACCTCGACGCCGTAGTGGTCCGACAGGCGCGAAGGCTCCGCGACGCCCGGCAGGGTCACGGGCTCGTCCAGGATGCGCCGGGACTCGAACTGGAACCCGGTCCCCCTTACGAACACGTGGTCGATCACGGTGGAAGGCCCTCCCCCCACGAGGGGGTTGTCCCCGCACCAGGTACAGGTCGCCCCCGGCGAGTCCAGGTAGGGGTCCGCGTACCCGGCCTCGACGACCTTCTGGTAGTTTTCGGGGTGCTCGGACACGATGCCCCCGGCGTGGTCCGGACCGCTGTTGAAGTCGCCGGCCACGACCACGAGGGGCTGGCTGCGCCGCCCGTCCACCCATTGCAGGAGGGCGTCCACCTGCGCGCCCTGCTCCTCGCCCCAGGACGCGTACGTCCCCGCGTAGGCCACGTCGCCGAGGTCCGCGGTCAGGTGCGTGCAGAACACGTCCGCGTTCACGCCGCCGTCCTGGATCAACACGTGCAGGGCCACGCGCACGTTCAGGTAGGACTCGAAGCGCGTGAAGGCCGTGTCCTGGACCGCGAGCCGCGACAGGACCAGGACCCCGTTGCGACCCTCGTAGGCGTATTGCCCGCCGGACCCGGCCGTACACGCGGCCACGATCTCGTCCAGGGGCTTGCCCAGTTGCGAGGCGAGGCACGTCTGGCACCCGGACGAGATCGCCCCGAACTCGGCCCCGCACTTCCCGAGCACGCACGTCGCGAGGTCCGCGGGCGGCGTGTCCGCGCAGTTCGCGGCGGCGCAGGCGGCGAGAGGGTTCAGCTCCTGCGTGGTGCAGGCCGCGCCCCCGTTGCCTCCCTCGTCCGTCGTGACCTCGCGGTACTGGTACGGATAGACGTCCTTCACCGTCTCGCTCAGGGTCTCGGCATCCGCGTCGGTCCAGACCTCTTGCAGGCAGACCACATCCGCGTCCAGGGCCTCGAGGGCCGGGCCCAGGAGGGGAAACCGCAGGTCCGCGTGGTCCACGAACCCGTACGCGAGACCCGCGTTGAAGGTCGCGACCCGGATGGACGGACCCGGCGTGTCCGGGGGCGGGTGCGTGTCCGGGCCGGTCTCGGGCGCGACACCGCCTGTCCCGTCGTTTCCGGGGTCCCCGGGGATGTCCGACGCGACCTCCGGCGGGAGGTCGGACAGGGTGCCCCGTTTCCCCCCACACCCTCCCCCGCCGCAACCGGCGGCCACCATCAGGGCGACCCCCGCGACCGCGATCACGGCCGTTCTCATCGCAATCCTCCTTTGTTCACACGGTCGCACCCAGACGCGCCCCCCGTCACGGGGGGATGTACGAGCACGTCCCGAGCGAATCGTAGCACGCCCCCTTCACGCACCGCCCGCCCTCGCAGTCGGCGTCCGTCCCGCACGTCCGGCGGGCGCAGGTCTGTCCGGTCGGGTCGCACCAGAACAGCCACGGACAATCCGTGTCGGCGGCGCACGCGGAGGCCACGCAGTGGCCGTCCACGCACGCCTCGCCGGGCTCGCACGGGGACAGAGGGCTTCCGAGCGGGAGGTCGCACCGCATCACGCACTGCATGGCCGGCCGGCACAGGCACGCGCCGGTCACCCACTCGCACACCTGGGCCGGCCCGCAGTCGTCGTCCGTCGCGCAGTCCGGCTCGGGCTCCCGGCAGACCCCGCACGGCAGCGGCTCGCCCGGGGCCAGGCAGATCTGGCCCGCGTCGCAGTCGTTCGCGTCGTGGCAACGCGGGGCCGCGCCCTGGACGAAACTGAAGCATTCCCCGGACCGGCACCTCACGGCGAACTGGGCCGCGTCCCACGCGGTGTTCCCGTCGTCCGCCTCGGTCGCGGACGCGGGGCATCCGCACTTGGGGAACTGCGAGCGGCACACCTCCTCGGCCTGATGAAACGCGGCCTGGGCCGACGCCGCGATCCCCCAGGCGACCTGCGTGCCGCAGCAGTTGACCTGATGGAAGACCACCACGCAGTTCTGGTCCTCCTGGCAGGACTCGTCGAAGTCCGGGAAGAGCGGCGGGAACGACCCGCACTGGACGGCGGGGCCCGCGTCCTGGCCCGTCCCTGGGTCGCCGGAATCGCCGGCATCCGGCTCCCCCGGGTCTCCCGAGTCGCCCGCGTCCGCGACGTCCGGGCATCCAGGGATCAAGCATGCGTCCGTGTTGGAGCATCCGAAGAGGCCGCCGTGGCACTCGCAGACGAGCGACGGGTAGCACTGCCCGCAGCAGCACTCGGTCCCGTACTCGCAGCGCAGGCCCTCCACGCCGCACGCCTGTGAGATCGGGGCCTCGGCGGGGCACTGGCCGGAACCGGCGTCCCGGTCCGGGTCGGCACCCCCATCCTGCGACGTGTCCGGCCGCCCTCCCTGCTCCACGCCCGAATCCCAGACGACCTCGGCCTCGCCTCCTCCGTCGTGCAGGGCGAGGTCGAGGGCGTCCGCCATCCCCGTCTCGGTGGGCCGATCCGCGTGGCAGGAAGACAGGCCGCTCAT
>DYKK01000210.1 GCA_020722625.1 Anaeromyxobacter dehalogenans | reverse complement strand
TGCCACGTTGGACGCGATTGGCGGGGCGTCACGACGGTAGCACGTGCACCGCGACGCCGGCCTCCCGGCGGGGCGAATCGTGGGGAATCCGTGCTATCGTTCCCCCCGTGGACCTGTCCGTCGCGGAACGCTTCAACCTCGTGCGCTGGGCCCCGGTCGGGCGCGGCGGGCTCGTCGAGTCGCTGTTTTTCAAGTTCCACCTGCCCGAGGAGGGCGCGGCGTTCTGGGCCCGTTACACGCTGCGCCGTCCGGCGCCGGGGCGCGGCGACCCCGCCGGGTGCCTGTGGGCCGTGTTCTCCGAGCGGGGGGCCGGGGCCGCGGCCGGATGCGACCCCTACCCGGCCCGGGAGGTCGCCGCCGGGCGGGACCGCTTCTACCTGCGCATCGGCCCGGGAGAACTGGCGATGGGCCGCGCCACGGGCCGGGTCTCGACCCCCGCCGGGCCCATCGAGTGGGCCCTGACCTTCGAGACGGGAACGCCGAGCCTCGTCCATTTCCCGTCGGAGGTCCTCTACCGCGTGCCGTTTCCGCGGAACAAGATCGCGAGCCCGCACCTCGTGACGCGCTTTCACGGGTCGGTCACGGTCGGCGGCCGGACCGTGACCGTTTCCGGCGCACCGGGGATGCAGGGTCACAACTGGGGTCCCTCGGTGTCTCCCCACTGGGTCTGGGCCCACGCGACCGGTTTCGAGGGGGAGCCGGACGCCGTGTTCGAGGCGGTCTCGAGCCGCCTCGCGGTCGGGCCCGTCTTCTCGCCCCCCCTGACGATCCTCGCCTTGCGGGCGCGCGGGCGCCTGGTCCTGTTGAACCGCCCGGACCTGTGGGTCCGCAACCGCTCCGACTTGCGGGGTCTGCGATGGGAAGTGGGAGGGGCGTCGGGCGGGGTGCGGGTGACGGCCGAGGTCGTGGCCCGTCCCGAGGACGCCGTCGGCCTGGACTACGTGTCGTCGGACGGCGAGCGGGTCCGCTGCGTCAACTCGAACCTCGCGCGGGCGCGGGTCGTGGTCACGGGCCTGCCCGGCGGGAGGCTCGAACTCTCCTCCCCCCTCGGCGCGACCCTCGAGGCCGGGGGCCTCGCGGCCCCGCGGGAGGTCCCGGTCCTCGCGACCGGGTAGGCCGCGACGCGGGCTTCGATCCCTTCGGCACCGGCGTCTTCACCAGCCGGTTCCACATCTCGACCAGGGCGTCGTCCATGGCCTTGCGCGCGGCCCAGGCCGAAATCTTCCCCCGTCCCTGGACCAGGATCGCGAAGGCGAACGGCCGGCCGTCCGGGAGGTCCGCCGTCCCCGCCAGGGTCACGACCCCGTCGAGGGTGCCGGTCTTGGCCCGGAGCCGGCCGCGCCACGGGGTCTTCTTCAGCCGGTTCTTGAGGGTCCCGTCCACGCCCGCCACGGGGAGCGCGGCGAGGGCCGGCCGGAACCGGTCGTCCTTCCTCAGGGTGTCGAGCAGGCGCACGACCGCCCGGGCCGTCACGACATTCGCGTCGTACAGGCCCGATCCGTTCGTGAAGCGCGCGTGCGCCGGGTCCAGCCCGACCTCGCGCGTCAGGAAGGCGCGCAGGACCTCCGCGCCCTCGCGGAACCCGACCGGCCGCCCCGGCGACTTCGCGGCCCCGCACAGGCGCAGCAGGGATTCCGCCACCTGGTTCTGGCTCTCCTTGAGCATGGGGACGAGCATGTCGCGGACGGCCGGCGAACGATGCCGGCACAGGACCAGGCCCCCCTCGGGCGCGCGGCCGACCTCCGGTCCACCCTCGACGCGCACTCCCGCGGCCTCCAGGGCCGCGCGGAACACGAAACCCGCGTGCGTGGCCGGATTCGGGACGCGTTTCGCGACCACCACCGGACCCCGGTCCGTCATCGTCCCGGTGACGCGGACGGTGAGCCCGCCCCTGGGGTCGGGCCCGGTCGTGACCCGGAGCGGCTCCCGGCGCCGCTTCCCCCTGGAAGGTCGCTCCGCGGTCCTCGCCTCGTTCACGACCCGGGCGTACGCGGACGCCGGGTCCACGCGGACCTCGGGCGGGGCCCCGGGCTTCCCGGGCGTCACGGTCACGACCAGGCGGTTGAAGTCCACCTGGAGCCCGCCGACCCCGGCGCGGTAGGGCGCGTCCGTGTCCTTGCGGTCGTAGGCCGGCGGCAGGGCCTCGTGGTTGAACGGGCCGGTGTCCACCACGAGGCGCGCGACCTCGCCGACTCCGGCGGCCCGGACGCACGCCGCCATCTCGCGCAGATGCTCGGAAGTCAGCATCGGGTCCCCGGCGCCGACCACGGCCAGCACCGGACGCCGCTCGCCGCGTCCCGTCGCCACGACCCGAGTCTCGACGGTCGCGTCGGCTCCCAGGGTCGCGATCGCCACCGCGGCCGTGAACACCTTGGTGACCGAGGCGGGATTCAGGGGGACGTCCGCCCGGTGCGAGGCCACCTCGCGGCCCTGGACCGCGAAGAAGGCCCCGACCCGCATCCCGCGCTTTTCCAGGCGCAGCAGGGACGCGGGGACGTCTCGGGTGCGGGCCTCCGACGAACCCGGCGAGGCGAGGACGGCGAGACCAGCGGCCACCCACGCGGCCCGGGAAAGACGGGGGCGGAATCCCGGATTCCGGAAGACAGGGGCGCGGGGCGTTCGTGCAGGGTCGCTCACCGGTCCTCGGCGCAGCGGAACCCGATGTTGTAGGACTTCGTGGTCTCGGACATGACGACGTGCCGCAGGCGGTCCGCGACCCGGGCCCGGCAGGTCTGGTTCTCGTCGTCGCTGTATGCCCCCCCCTTGGCCAGGGCGTCGGGTCCGGTGGTCACCACGAGGTCTTCGGCCTTCTGCACGACGGCCCCGTATGAGATGCACCGCGGGATGCCCGGGAACATCGAGGGGTCGTCGTCGCACTCGCGGAAGCAGTCGGGGTCGTTCGCGCACTTCGGGCAGGACTCGTCCAGGTAGCACGTCTCCTTGCACTGCTGTGGGGACGGAGCCTGGTTGCATTCGAAGCAGTCCTGGCATTCAGGGAAAATCGAGTCCTTGCACGTGATCGCATCCTTGAATCTCCCGGCCACCCATTCCGCGACGTTGCCGGTCAGGTCGTGGATCGTCGCCCCCCCCTCCGTGACCACGTCGTCCGCGGACGTCATGACCTCGGACGGCCCGGACGCGCCGGTGCAATACCGGACCGCGATCTGCCGTTTCTGGCAGTCCTTGATGTCACGGGTGGCGCCGTCGTACGGATACAGCCGCCGGCTCGCCTCGTCCTGGGCCGCCCCCCCGGCCACCCTCTCCCACTCGAACTCGGTGGGGAGCCGGCGGCCGACGAACTTGCAGTACTCCTCGGCCATCTCGGCCGTGACGTTCACGACCGGGAAGTCCCGGTATGCCCTGGCTCCGTAATACTCATCCGCGAAATTCGGCACGTTGAACGCGCTCGGTTCCCGGCACGCCCCTTTCGCAACACAATATTCGTATTGATAGTTTGTGACCTCATGCTCCTCGATGGCGAACGACCTGACCTCGACCAGGACGGTCGGATAGGTCTTGGGCATCCCGAAGGGGTTGTCGTTGACCCCGCAGCCCGCGGTCGGCTTGTCCTCGGGGAAGCAGGGCTCGGTGGACCCGAAGAGGAAGGTCCCTCCCGCCACTTCCACGAGCGGGGTGGGCTCCGGGGGGTCGAGCCCCTGGACGCAACCGAGCCCCAGGACCGCTCCGCCCGCGGCCAGGAGCCGCCATCCGTGCCTGAACGCCATCGTCATCCCCTTCTCGAACCCGGTCAAAACCGCCCCGTCGCCCCCACGAACGCCCCGCCGGCCCCGGCCCCGATCCACACCGCCGGGGTCCGCCCGCTGATGAGGTCCTCCGAGTCCACGTCCTTGCGCACGAACTCCCAGATCAGCAGCCCGGCCCCGGCCCCGATCAGGGCGCCGCCCACGCCGTAGCCGACGGTGGTCAGGGTCTTGAACTTGTTGAATTCGCTCGTGCCCTGAAAGTACTTGTCCGCCTGCTTGCGGAAGAACACGGCGGAGGTCACCACCAGCGCGGTCCCCAACACGCCGCTCGTGATCCCCACGTACCCGCGCCACGAAAACGGCGGGTTGGTCAGGTAGAGGCTCGCGGTCACGTCGGCCGTCTGACCCGTCTCGACCTGGACCGTCCGGGTGACCTGGTTGTATCGCTCCCGCTCGACGAGGACCTGGTGGGCTCCGGCCTCGACCGGCAGGACATCGTCGTAAGGCGTCACGGCCTGGACCTTGCCGTCCACGTAGATCCGGGCCTTGCGGATGTTGACGTGGAACCGCAGTCCGCCCACGTTCCGGATCTTCTCGAGGGCGAACGTCAGGCGCAGGGGTTCCCGCGACCGGACCACGAATTCCTTGACGAATCCCTGATAGCCCGCCTTCTTCAGGAACACGCGGTGCGTGCCCTCGGGCAGGTGCGTGGTGAACGGGGTCTGGCCCAGGATCCGGTCCGGGTCGTCCACCGAGATGTCGGCCCCGGGCGGGTCGGAGTCCACGGTGACCTCGGGCAGAGCCAGGAACGCCTTCTCGCGCAGCAACTCGATGGTGCGCTCCACGTTGGCCTTGTCCGGGGCCGGACCGCCGAGTTGCCGCTCGTACAGGTCGAGGTATCCCCGGTACGCCTCGGCGGCCTTCTGGTACTCGGCGGCCGCCTCCCACGCCTTGGCCGCGTTGAAGAGGTTGTTCGGGTGCGGGACCAGGCGGTTCGCCTCCTCGAAGGCCTCCGCGGCCTCGGCGAACCGGCCCGCCTCGTAGGCCTCCTGGCCGCGAACCGACAGGGCGCGGGCCCGTTCCTTCGCGTCGTCCTGGGCGAGGACCGGGCGCCCCGGTCCCAACACGAGGACGCAGACCAGCATCAGGAGCCGCGAGCACCTCATCGAACCCCCCAGGGTTGAAGCCTCGTCAACGTGGACCGATGATAGGGGGCGGGTCGGGACGTGTCAAGGAAGGCAAGGCGGAGGCCGCGATGCAGGTTCGGAAACTGGGGAACACCGACTTCGAGGTGTCCGTCGTGGGGTTCGGGACCTGGCCCCTCGGGGGTCGCGACTACGGTCGCGTGGACGACACGGACGGCATCAAGGCGGTCCGGCGCGCCGTGGACCTGGGCGTGACCCTGTTCGACACCGCCCCGATCTATGGCAACGGCCATGCCGAGGAGGTCCTGGGCCGCGCCCTCGAACCCGTGCGGCGCGAGGTCCTGATCGCCACGAAGTGCGGGCCGGTCGAGGTCCGGCCCGGACTCGTGCGCCTGGACCTGACCCCGCAGGGCATCCAGGCCCAGTGCGAGGCGAGCCTCCGGCGGCTGCGCACGGACTGGGTGGACCTGTTGCAGGTCCACTGGAACGACCCGGCCTGGCCCGTCGATCGGACGATGGAGGCCCTGATGCGGCTCGTCGCGGCGGGCAAGGTCCGGGCCATTGGCGTGTCCAACTTCTCGCTCGCGGACCTGCGCGCCGCGACGGCCGCGGCCCCGGTGGCGTCGTTGCAGTCCCGATACAGCCTGCTGCACCGCGAGGTCGAGGCGGACGTGCTCCCCTTCTGCCGAGAGGCGGGCGTCGGATTTCTCGCGTACGAGCCGCTCGCGAGGGGGGTCCTCGCGGGCCGCATGGTCCTCGGCAGGCGCTTCGATTCGCGGGACATCCGCGCCCGCGACCCGGAGTACCAGGGGGAGCGGTTCGCGCGCAGGCTCCAGGCGGTCTCGAGACTGGCGGACGTGGCCCGGCGACAGGGGCTGACCGCGGCCCAGGCCGCGATCGCGTGGGTCGCGGCCCAGGCCGGCGTGACCTCGGTGCTCGTCGGGGCCAAGAGCGCGGCCCAGGCCGCGGAGAACGCGGTGGCGGGGGACGTCGTCCTGGACCCGGGGACCCTCGAGAAAATGGACGAGGCGGTGGCGCCGGTGGTCCGGCGGGACGACGAG
>DYKK01000209.1 GCA_020722625.1 Anaeromyxobacter dehalogenans | reverse complement strand
CGCCCCGCGTTCGAGTAGAATCCCCGTCGGACAGGTCGGGAGGGACGGTTCATGGATGCGAGGACGGCGGCGCGGATAGGGCGGGTCGTGGGGGCCTGCCTCGCGGCGGGCGGGGCCGTGGCGTGCGGCGGGGACGGCGGCGGGACCGATGCGGGGACGGACACGGGAGGGGACCCCGGGCCGGACGTCCCGGTGGTGCTGTCTGACCTCGCGTATCCTGACGTCGCGGACGACGCGGGAAACCTGGACGGCCCGGGGGACGGGGAACCGTTCGAGGACGGGGACGCCGGTGGAGACACGCGCGGGGACGGAGAGGACCTTTCCGGGCCGGACGCACCCCTGGACACACCGCCGGACATCCCTTCGGACGGGGTCGCGGAGCCTGGGGGTCCGGATGCGGCCGATGCGCCGCACATCCCGGTGGTCACGTCCTGCGGGGACGGGTCCTGCGACCCGTCCGAGAACTGCGGGGCGTGCCCGGACGACTGCGGGGCGTGCCCGGAGGACCCCTGCGGGGACCAGACGTGCGACGGCGCGAAGGGTGAGTCCTGCGCGACCTGTCCGAAGGACTGCGGGGCGTGCCCGACGTGCGGGGACCAGGTGTGCGACGCCCCCGAGGAGACGTGCGGGGGGTGCCCCCAGGACTGTGGGGCCTGTCCGCCGGCGTGCCCCGACGGCGCGTGCAACGGGGACGAGACCTGCCAGACGTGCGAGGCGGACTGCGGACCCTGCGCCCCCGCCTGTCCCGACGGGTTCTGCAACGGGGACGAGACGTGCGGGACCTGTCCCAAGGACTGCGGACCCTGCCCTCCGGCGTGCGGGGACGGCGAATGCAACGGGACCGAGACGTGCAAGGACTGCCCCGGAGACTGCGGCGAGTGCCCGGCGGGGTGCGGGGACGGCGAATGCCTCGGCGACGAGGACTGCCGGTCGTGCCCCGACGACTGCGGGGACTGCCCGCCCACCCTGTGGTTCCGCGCCGACTGGTCCGAGACCCTGGACGGCCCCATCGTGGCGGGCGGGCGGTTGCGCATCCGCTACGACCTCGACCGCCTGACCGAGTGCCGCCAGACCCACAACGGCTACCCCGGCTGGACCATCACCGTCTTCTACACGGACGACCTCTCGAAGCCCGCGAACGAGGTCCAGGTGGTCCACCACGACCTGCAGGGAGGGCAGTCCCTCCCGTTCGAGCCCGAGATTGACGTCCCGCCGGACGCCCACGACCTGTGGTTCTGGGCGAACAACACCGGCGTCGAGGGGTGCATCGCCTGGGACTCCGACTACGGCAAGAACTACATGATGCCCGTGTTCCGCCCCGAGGAGGTGTCCGCGCCCGTGGAATGGGTCGGATGGGGGGCGGGGGGCCTCGACTTCGCGTACGGGACGGAAGGCGGTCCGGTCTCGAAGGGCGACGTGGACCCCGTGTGGTTCTTCGAGTCGCTGCTCGGGGCCGAGGTGACGACCGAGGTCCGGGTCCAGGCGTACGTCCACGGAATCACGGACCGGACCTACCAGAACGCGGCGGTCGCGGCCGAGGTGGCCCATACCGCGGTCTCGATGGCGGCCGAGACCGACTTCGCGAAGGGGGCCGGGTCCCCCGGGGCGACGCCGGTCCTCGTCCCCCTCGAGTTCGAGTTCCAGGCGGACAACAACTTTTTCTATCGCTGGCCCTTCGGGACGTTCGGATACGTGTGGGGCATCGCGGGCGGCCCTCCCCCCGAGGGTCTGTACGCCTTCCGGCTGGCGGCCCGGACCCCCAAGGGCCCCGCGACCTGGGTCGGCCGGCCCGGGGCCCCCTCCCACCCTCGCGGCCTCGTCTATGCGGCGAGCCCCGACACCGGCTGTCCCCTGTTCCCGGGCGAACCGCCCCCGGACGCGGGGTGCCCCGGACGGTAACGTCTTCGCTCCCCCGATTCGCGAACGGGCGCACGTCAGGAACGTGGGGGAAGTCCTCTCGGCTTACCGCATGCCCCTCTTGTATTCTCGGCGGTAGGCGCCGGGACGTGCGCTGCGGCGACCAGGGCAGCGCGACCGCGCCGCTCCCCCCTCAAGCCCCGAATCCTCGGGAGGCGGAGGACTCCGTCCGGACGCACCTGTCATTTCGTTGATTCGGGCGGTTCGCTTCTGGAACAGGGGCATGGTAGTGTGATTGGGTCCGCGATTCTCTGGCATGGGGCAGCCTCATGGTACCGTCGAAAGACCGTGTTTGCGGGGTCGCCGTCCGAGGATTCAAGTCCATCGGAGCGGAACAGCGTCTGGACATCAGGCCGTTGACGATCTTGGCCGGCGCCAACAGCTCCGGGAAGTCGAGCATGGTCCAGCCGTTGCTCCTCCTCAAGCAGACCCTGGAATCAGTGGGGGACCCTGGGCCGCTTCTCCTGGAGGGCCCGAACGTTCGTTTCACCAAGGCGGATCAGATCCTCCATCAGAGGCTGGGAAGCGAACCCAGCAGGGAATTCGCTTGCAGAATCGAATTGACGAAAAGCGGTTCGCTCGAGCTCGTCTTCTGCCAGAAGGCCGGGATTGATTTGTGTCGAATGGTCTATCGCGAGGGGTCTCAAACTGTCACGTTCGAAAAAGATATGACTCACGACGAAATCGTCAGGAACTTGCCAAAGGGACTCGACGGTCTCTATCGGGGACATGACAAGGACCTGAAATGGAGAATGCGTCGAAACCAGTGCTTTCTTGCGGTCGAGCTCGAGGCCACGGCGGCCCAGAAGGCACCCTTCCTTGTCCCAGGGGGAGTCTCGCCTTCCGTGCTGTTCGAACCCCACATCACGGGCCTGATCCATGTCCCAGGGCTCCGAGGGAATCCTGAACGGACCTACCAGAGGACCGGCGCTGGTCCCCGCTTCCCCGGCACGTTCGAATCCTACGTGGCAAGCCTGATCTACCAGTGGCAACAGAACGGGGGGCGAGAAAAGCGTGAACTATTGGCCAGGTGGGTCGGCGACCTGGGACTGACCTGGAAGGTCGAGGCACTGCCGGTGGACGACACCAAGGTCGAGTTGCGGGTGGGTCGCCTGCTCCACGCCCGGCGAGGCGGTGGGAAGGACCTCGTCAACATCGCGGACGTGGGGTTCGGAGTGTCGCAGTCGCTCCCTGTACTGGTCGCGCTCGCCGCAGCACACCCAGGGCAACTCGTCTATCTCGAGCAACCCGAAATCCATCTCCACCCGCTGGCGCAGCGGAAACTAGCCAGCGTGCTGAGGGACGCATCGAAGAGAGGGGCCATCGCCATCGTCGAGACCCACAGCATCTTGCTCGTGCGCCAGGTGTTGACGCTCGTCGCCAAGGGCGAACTCAAGAGAGAGGACGTGGCCTTGCATTGGTTCCAGCGCGACGCGGAGGGGCAGACCACCGTGCACATCGCGGACCTCGACGACGCCGGGAGGTATGGAGCGTGGCCCCAAGACTTTGATCAGACGGAACTCGATGCCGAGACGGAGTACCTCGATGCCGTGGAGAAGTTCGGAGCATGAAATCGGCGGCTTCCCGGGCGATCGTGGTGGACGCATCGGTCTTGAGGGCAGCAGGAGAGTCCGAACATCCTGTCTCGTCTTCCTGTCGCGAGTGCCTGATGGCGATCATGGATATCTGTCACAAACTAGTTGTCACGCAAGATGTCATTTCAGAAGTCAAGAAACATGAATCCCGGTTTTCACGGAAATGGCGTCGATCCATGACCGCGAAGAAGAAGGTCACGATGGTGACGCCCAGGCCACTCGAGTTGGACCTGGGCCGTTGTCCCGATGTGGAAGCCGTCGAGAAGGACCGGCACCTCATCGAGGCGGCTCTCGCGGCGGACAGGATCATCGTGACCTATGACAAGGCGCTGAAGGAGGCACTCGAAGCGTGTCCGGGAGGCCCGTGGCTGCTCGAGGAAATCCGATGGATCGACCCCTGTGCCGACGGCAGGAAAGCCATCGAATCCCTGTGACAGACCGTGACAGCATCTGTTCGGACCTGCCCGCTTGAAGGTGAACCCGCGGCCGAACGACCCCATTTGACCGCCTGCCTGAACTCGTCTAGACTCCGCCGCGGTCCGTTCTTTTGGACTCCTCAGGAGGAACAGGTCATGAAGAACCCATGGTTGCGCCTGGGCGTGGTGGTCGCGGCGGTCCTCGCGGTCGCGGGCTGCAAGAAGAAGGCCCCGGAGGCGCCCGCGGCGGCCGCGGCCGCGCTCCTCGACGTCGGCGCCCTGGCCGTCCCCGACGACGTGCTCGCGTACGGGGCGGCGAAGTCGCTCGACGACTTCACGGGGACCCTCACGAAGATCGTGGGCCAGTTCAATCCGCAGGCCGCGCCGATGGTAAGCGCCCAGGTCCCGGCGCTGCTCCAGGGGCAGTTGCTCGGCGTGCGCAGCCTCGCGTGGCTCGACACGACGAAGCCCTTCCGGTTTGTCGTGCTGGACCACAAGAAGTTCCAGGTCCCGGTCGTCCTGGTCCTGCCCCTCAAGGGCGGCAAGGAGGCCCTGGCCGCGGCCCTGCCGGACAACAAGGCGGACGGCGCCCCGGACAACGAGACGAAGTACTCGACGATGCTCGGGACCGACCTCTTCGTGAACGTGCTCGGGGACCACGCGGTCTTCACCCTGGACCCCAAGGCCTTCGCGGCGGTCAAGGCCTTCGTGCAGGGCGATTTCGCGCGGGCCGGGTTCCGGGACCTGCTGGACGTGCAGTTCTCGGCGAAGAACTTCCGTCGCGTCGCGGCGGAGGACCTCAAGTCCCTGCGCGAGGAGATGGCGAACCTCCCGCCGCCGCAAGGCCCGATCCAGTTGCCGGGGATGCAGGAGATGCTCCAGAAGGAGATGGACCTGCTCCTCGCCCTGCTGGACCAGACGGAGGTGGCGCGGCTGACGTTCGCCTACGACGGCCGGGACCTCGTGGCGCGGGCGAGCGTGAAGGCGGTCGAGGGCCAGGGGCTGGCCCGGTTCGCGGCCGGGACCCGGGATCGGACGATCGAACTCCACCGCGCCCTGCCCGCGGGGGGCTGGTTTGTGGTCGCGGCCAACGTGGACCCCAGGGCCTTCGAGGCGTGGTCCCGCCTCGGCCTCGACTTCTACGCCTCGCTGCTCCAGTTGAATGACGACGAGAAGAAGCGCCTGGACGCGCTCTTCGCGCAGTCGCTCGACGTCCAGACCGGGGAATCCGCCTTCGCCATCGGTCGCGACGGGGACTTCCCGTTCCGGGTCATGAGCATCACCGGCGCGACGGACGGCGAGAAGGCGCGGGCCGTCCTGGACGAGATCGTCGCGCTCCTGCTGGCCAAGGTGGGGACCCTCGTGCAGAAGTTCGCGGCCGAGGCCCCCGAGGCGGTCCAGAAACTCGATTTCAGCACGCCCAAGGCCCTGCTCGAGGGGCTCAAGCCGCTGCTGGCCCAGCAGGGTCTGACCCTGACCCTGCGCAACGAGGCGGCCGGAGGCGCCCGGGTGGACGGGGTCGAGATCGCGGTGGACTACACCAAGGTCCCCGAGGCCCTGCGCGCCGGCGACGAGTTCGAGCAGGTCCAGAAGATGGTGGGCGAGAAGGTCTCGGCGGCGGTGGGGTCCGACAAGAACCGCCTGTACGCCGCGTTCGGGCGGGACGCGATCGGGGACATCGGCCGGATCGCGCGCGGCGAGGGCGCCGCGGGCGCGCAGAACCCGCTGGACGCGCTCGTCTCGGCCGCCGGATTCCGGGTCGCAGGCGTCGGGTACGTGTCGGTCCTGGAGGTCCTGAAGTTCGTGTCGAAACTGGACCCGTCGCTCGACGAGCAGATGCCCGGCGTGCAGACCGCGAAGGACGACGTGGGCGTGACCTTCCTGATCGGCGGGCACGGCGACCGGATCGTGGACGCCTCGCTGACCGTGCCCCTCGCGGGGATCGCGGGCCTGATGCCGAAGCACGACGCCGCGGCCCCCGCGCCCGCCCCGGCTCCCGTCGCCCCGACCCCGTGACGAACCGGCCGATCCTCAAGCGCCGGTTCGCGGCGGCCGCGTCGCCCACCGCTCCTGCATCCGGTACAGGGTCCTGCGGTTGATTCCGA
>DYKK01000208.1 GCA_020722625.1 Anaeromyxobacter dehalogenans | reverse complement strand
ATTGCACCGGTAGGTGACCGTCACGCGATCCACGGGGGACCGGGTGAACGGTTACTGTTGAGGAAGGCCCGAGCCAAGGTCTTGGAGGTCAGGCAGAAGCTCAGTGAAAAACCTTGATGAAAGTTCTTATGCGCTTATTCGCAGGAGATTAAAATGGGCATTAGCGATGTATTTTTCGGTTTTCAAACATGGAGCGATTATATTAGTTCTAAAGAACAAATAAAAGGTTTTGAAAGAGCTCTTGTAAAATCACAAGAAGCGATTGATCCACCGTGGCCGCGGTCGTATCCTGCGACATGCGAACCGTGGGCACGCGTGGCTCGACGAGGCCGGCCGGCCTCGGCCCGGCCCGGCGGAGCGCTGGTCGCACGGGACAACGGAGGTTCGGGATGGGGGCTGCAATCCTCGGGCGCCTGGTGACGACCCGGTGGGCGTGGGCCGCGCGCGGCCCGGCGATGGTCGTCCTGCTGGCGAACGTCCTGCTGGCGAACGTCCTGCTGGCGGCCGCCCTGGTCGTGGCCGTGCAACTGGCGGTCACGGCCGCGGCCACGGCCCAGACGCCGCCTGCGGCGGGGCGCGCGGAGTCGATCGAGAAGGCCCACACGATAGCGAGGACCGCGAAGGTGTTCGCGGACGAGGGGAGGGTGGACGAGGCCATCGGCCTGTACCTGGAGGCATACGCGCTGGACCCGGCTCCGGCCCTGCTCTACAACCTGGGGCGGCTTTACGAGCGCAAGGGTGACCTGGCCCGGGCCCGTGCGCAGTACGAACGGGTCATCGAGGGCGAGTCGCGGCCCGGCGGTGGCGGGGCGGACTCGAGGCTGTCGAGGATGGCCCGTGCTCGGCTGGACTCGATCCTGGACCGTGTGCCTGGGACGCTGGTCGTGACCTCGTCGCCTGCCGGGGCGAGCATCAAGGTTGACGGGCGACCGGTGTCTGCGGGCGCTGGCATCCCCCTGAAGCGCGGCAGCCACGAGGTGGAGGTGACGCTGAAGGGGCACGCGCCCGAGCGTCGCACCGCGGAGGTCCTGCCTGGGGGGGAGACGCGGCTGTCGGTCGAGCTGGGGCCCCTGCCGGGGTTCCTGGCGGTGCGCTGCGACCGGGCGGGAGCGCGGGTGACCGTGGACGGCCGGGACGAACGCGTGACGCCGATCGAGCGCCCGTACGTGCTGGATCCCGGGCGGCACGTAGTGGAGGTGGTCGCGAAGGGGTACGAGCGCGAGGTCCGTACCGCCGTGGTGGGACCTGACTCGACCGCGTCCGTGGACGTGACGCTGCGGCCGGTGGCGGTTGCCGCCCCTGCGCCGCCGGTGGTTCGTGCCGAGGCGGCCCCGGCCCCGGCGAGCAAGCGGTTCACGCCGTGGCAGTGGGTGGCGATCGGCACGGGAGCGGCCCTGGTGGCGACCGGCGGGGTGCTGACGTTCCTGGCCGGGCAGGACCGCGCGGCGGTCGACTCGGCCGCGACGTTCGAGGACGGGACCGTGCAGCAGTCGGCGATGACGCGCTCCGCGGCCCTGGACCGGTACGCGTCGGCGAACCGGAAGACCGACGGGAGCATCGCATGCTACGCGGTGGGCGGCGCGGTCCTGGCTACCGGCGTTGCGCTAGCGATAGTCGAGGCCGTGCGCCACCGGCCCGGCGGCACGGCATCCGCCACTGTGTCGCCGATGCCCGTCCCTGGCGGGGGTGCGGCCATCGGCCTCGCGGGGAGGTTCTAAACGTGCGCAAGGACCTGCTGTTGCTGCTGCCCGCGGCCCTCGTGGCCCAGGTATGCGGAGGCGGCTGTCACGAGAGCCTGCCTGCCGAGCCCCGGTTCCAGTGCTCGGGTCCTGGCGACGACACGTGCGGTCCCGGGTACGAGTGCGCCCGGGCCCCCGATGGTCGCGAGTACGCCTGGTGGTGCATGCCGGTCGGGTCCGTGGCGGACGCGTGGAAGGCGGCCGACTCCCTGGACGTGGCGGACGTGGCGGACGCGGTTGACATCGCGGTCACGGACCACCCGGCCGAGGCGACGGACATTCGGGACACGGCGGTCCCTGACGGCTTGGCGGACGCGCTGACCGACGAGGCACGCGATGCCCCCGGCGACGAGGCAGGCGACCCCTCGGCCGAAGGCTGCGTGGCGCAGTGCGCGGGGAAGGAGTGCGGGCCTGACGGTTGCGGCGGGGAGTGCGGCACGTGTGCCGGGGGTGAGCAGTGCGTGTCGGGCACGTGCAAGTGCGTGGAGAACGACCACAAGGCATGCTGCGGGGACGCGGTCTGCTGGTACGACTCGTGCGGGGTCGTGGGTGAGCAGACGGCAGACTGCCCATACGGGTGCACCGAGGGCAAGTGCCTGGACTGTACGCCCGACTGCACCGGGAAGGAGTGCGGGGATGACGGTTGCGGCGGCGAGTGCGGCACGTGTGCCCCGGGTTCGTGCGTCGGCCTGGCGTGGACGAAGCCGAAGACGTGCGTCGCGGGTGCGTGTACCGGTGGCGGGACGGAGTCGTGCGAGGACTTGAACGAGTGTACGGACGACACGTGCGATGCGACCTGGGGCTGCGGGCACGAGAACAACGCGGTGGAGTGCGCCCCTGCGCGGTGCGAGGGCGGGAAGCACTATGCGGCGGCGTACTGCTCGGGCGGCACGTGCCCGGCCCAGACGGGCGTTGCGTGCGCGGACGGCCTGGCCTGTACCGTGGACACGTGCGATGCGGTGGCCGGGTGCTCGAACCCGCTCTCGGCCGGCTGGTGCCTGATCGAGGGCGTCTGTTACGCTGACGGCCAGGCGAATCCCGGGAACGCTTGCCAGGTGTGCGCCTCGGCAACGCAGCCCGGGGCGTGGAGCGCCGTGGCCGCCGGGACCTCGTGCGGAACGAACGCGGTCTGCGTGGCCGGGCTTTGCGAGTCCACCTGCTGCACCGCGGTCGAGTGCCCGCCGGGCTACCAGGCGTGGGACGGGTGCCACTGCAAGGTGGTCCCGACCGCGGTCACGCAGTGCCACACGGACGCGGGCCTGGTGGACTGCACGGACATCGCCCAGGACCAGGAATGGTACGGCCAGGACGGGCACTACGACACCGAGGCGTTGTCGTTCACTGACCAGGGAGACGGGACGGTCAAGGACAACCGGACCGGGCTGGTGTGGTCCAAGGCCACATCGAGTAAAATCTGGACAGACGCGAAGAGCTACTGCTCGCAGAATGCCCTCGGTCTACCCGGGTCGGGGTGGAGGCTCCCGGAGGTGTACGAGCTGATGGCGATCGTGGACTACTCAAAGGGGTCCTGTCCGATGTGGCACCCGGCGTTCGGGACGAGTTGTCCACCCTGGCAGTGGTTCTGGTCCTCGACCCCGGTCCCGTGGTCGTCTTCCAACGCCTTCGCCGTGTACTTCGGCGACGGCTACGTGAGCGGCAGCGACGTCGGTGACGGCTACGGGGTGCGGTGTGTGCGCGCCGGATCGTGAGGGACTTCCTGACTGGCCCGGGTTCCGGGACGTGTTCGACGCGTACCTGGCGTGTCGCCGGGGCAAGCGCTCGAAGCCGGGTGCGATCCGGTTCGAGATGCGTGCCCTGGACGAGACGCACGCGCTCGCGTCCCGCCTTGCAGCCGGGCGCTACGGCCCCTCTCGCTCTGCCTGCTTCGTGTCCTCCGGTGCGAAACCGCGGGAGGTGTACGCCGCGTCCTTCCGCGATCGGGTCGTAAACCACCTCCTGGTCCGCGAGCTGGAGCCGGTCTTCGAGCGCCTGTTCATCCACGACTCGTACGCGTGCCGGCCCGGCAAGGGGACTCATGCGGCGGTCGATCGCCTGGGCCGTTTGCTGCGGGCCGCGACCCTCAACGGGAAGCGCCGCGCCTTCTACCTGAAACTCGACGTGCGTGCCTTCTTTGTAAGCATTGACCGCGAGGTGCTGTGGCACATCGTCGAGGACCGCACCCGGGGGCGGGGCGGTCCGGCGATGCCGCGGGTCCTGGAGGTCCTTCGCACGGTCCTCTTCCACGACCCCACGGCCGACCGCATCCTGGCGTGTCCCGCGGCCGACCTGGAGAAGGTGCCGGAGGGCCGGCGGCTCGGGTGCCACGGGCCCGGGATCGGGCTGCCGATAGGCAACCTGACCTCGCAGTTCCTCGCGAACGTCTTCCTGAACGAGCTGGACCTGTTCGTGAAGCACGAGCTTCGCGCGAGGTGGTACGTCCGGTACGTGGACGACATGGTGCTGGTCCACGAGGACCCGTGCGTCCTTCGCGCCTGGCAGGCACGGATCGACGCCTTCCTCCGGACCCGGCTGCATCTGGAGTTGAACCCCGACGCCACGCGGCTCGGGGTCGTGTCCAGGGGCGTGGACTTCCTCGGCTACGTGGTACGTCCCCACTACCTGCTCTCGCGGCGCCGGGTGGTCGGGAACCTGTGGACCCGGCTGCACGGACTGCACCGACGGTTGGTGCGGAAGGACGGGACGCTCGCGGTGTACGACGTGGCCGCGGCCCGCGCCTCGGGCCTGGTCGCGGTCCTGAACTCGTACCTCGGGCACTTCCGCCGTGCCCGGTGCCGCCGTACGGTCATTCGGATGGCGCGCGCCTTCCCGTGGCTTGCCCGTTTCGCGGTCCTGCGGCCGGCGGGCAGGGGGTGGGTGGCTGCGGACCGGTGGGCCCCGACGAGGGACTTCCCAGACCTGTGGTTCCAGTGGTCGTTCTTCCGGCGGATCGCCACGGCCGCGGACCCGGACAGCTTGCTGTTCTTCCAGGTCGGGCGTTACTTCGAGGTGTA
Organism: Anaeromyxobacter dehalogenans; assembly: GCA_020722625.1. Lineage (GTDB taxonomy): Bacteria > Myxococcota_A > UBA9042 > DTJE01 > DTJE01 > DYKK01. Next base: position 1,359 of record DYKK01000208.1, on the reverse strand, counting down.
CGAGGAACAGACGGACCTCGCGGCAAGGGCGCTTGGGTTGAGGCCGATCCCGCCGAGACCCGGGTTCAAACGGCGGTGCGGGTTCAAGCGGGGGCACCTGGCCGCGTACCTGCGGCGCGCGGTCGGGCACGGGCTGACGGTGGTCGTGGTCGAGGAGACGGGACGGCCCCTGTCGAGGATCAAGGAGAGACTGGTCACGAGAGTCGCGAGGAGGAATGGAGATGGTTCGACGACTGGTCGCAATGGCGACGTTCCTGGCGGTGCTCGCGACGAGCGCCATGCCGGGGGCCGAGGGGAAGCGGTTCCTGGACCTGGGTGATCGGGCACTCGACCGCGTGTCCGGCCTTGTCTGGGAGAAGACGCCGTCGTGCGCCTCGTGTACCTGGAAGGCCGCGTTGAAGGCGTGCCAGGACAAGGGTCCGGGCTGGCGCCTGCCCGACGTGAAGGAACTGCGGTCCCTGGTGGACGACAAGCAGTCCTCGTGCCCCATGTGGGACCGGACGGTGTTCGGGGCCCTGTGCCCGTCCCCGCCCTATTTCTGGTCCTCGACCCCGGTCCCGTGGTCGACTTCCAGCGCCTTCGACGTGAGCTTCAACGGCGGCAGCGTGGGCGGCAACCACGTCGATGACGGCAACGGGGTGCGGTGTGTGCGCGCCGGACCGTTTGGAAATATAATTTTCTCAGATGATTTTGAGAGCTATACAGTTGGAAGTCTCCCTACAGCAGGTGGATGAGAACAACTACATAGTGGTGATGGTCAAAATAAAATAATAGATACAGAATATGTTTCAGGAACAAAATCCTTTAGAATAGGATGCCTTCCAAACTGGGATGGTGCTTATCAAAAAAGTCTGGACCTTACAGTTTCTCCTGTTATATATGCTGAAGCAAAAATTAAGGGAGATGCAAATACTTGGAACAGAATTTATTTTGGATTTATCGATGCAAAATGTACAAACAAAGTAGAAGTAATTACACAAGGAGATACAGGCAATGGATATTGGTATGCAGCAGGATTACAAGATGTAGCATTGCCTATGCAATACTCAAAAGGAATTTGGTATACAGTTAGAATGAAAATGGATAAAAATTCTAAGACGATGAGTGTGTGGATTAACGATATCTTGCAGATAGAAAATCATCCAATTGCTGATGTAAATTATGATAGAATTGTTATTAGTTCAGGTAATAGAGGGTACGGTATAATTTACTGGCATGATGTGAAAGTATGGTATTAGAAGATAAAAAACGTAAGGGCAGTGCATAATTTCTCCTCGGTTTGTAAGAGCTTCCATCCGCGAAAGCCCGTCATGAAGCGAGTATCTGCGAGGCGGAGACGGGGGTCAAGTGCGCCGAGGG
>DYKK01000207.1 GCA_020722625.1 Anaeromyxobacter dehalogenans | reverse complement strand
CCTCGCCCTGCCCGACCCGGGGCTGTGGTTCCTCGCGCCGGTCGCGCTCTTGCCCCTCTTCCTGGTGATCCCGCGCCTGTCCCGCGGCCGCGCGTTCCTGGCCGGCTGGCTCGCGGGCGGGGTCGCGAACGCGGGCATCTTTCACTGGATCGCGCACACCGCGGTCTCGATGAGCGAGTTCCCCTGGGTCCTGGCCATCGGAGTTCTGTTCGCCTTCTCGCTGTACGGCGGGCTCCAGTACGGGGTCCTCACGGTCCTGGCGCGCCCACTCCTGAACCGACCGTGGCGGGTCCTCACCGTCCCCTCCGCCGTGGTCGCGGTCGAGTTCGTGTGGCCCCACCTCTTTCCCTGGCACCTCGGCAACGCCGTGTTCCGGGTCCCGGTCCTGATGCAGGGGATGGACGTGACCGGGGTCTATGGGCCGTCCTTCGTGTCCGCGTCCCTGGCCGTGGCCCTGGCCGGGACCCTGCGTGCCCGCCTGGACCGCGTCCCCTTCCCGCGACCGGAGGCCCTGGTCGCGGGCGCGGTCACGGCCGTGTGGGTCGCGTACGGCCTGGTCCGGCTGCCCCAGGTCCGCGACACGCCGCCGCGCGACACGCTCCGCCTGGCCCTGGTCCAGCCCGACATCACGGCCGAGGACAAGAAGCACCGGGACAACGCGAGCCGCAAGGCCCTGTTCGAGCGTCTGAAGGACCTGACGCTGCGCGCCGACCTCTCGCACGTGGACGCCGTCGTGTGGCCCGAGGGGGCCTTCCCGTTCTACTTCGCCGTGGACGCGGAGGGCCGCGCCGGCTGGCGGGACATCGTCGAGACCTCGAACCGCCTCGCGGCCCTGGTGCGGCAGACGAAGCGCTTGCTCCTGTTCGGGAGCCTGACGCGCCCCCTGGGCTCGCGCACCCGCAACTCGATGATCCTGCTGGGCCCGGACGGGGCCGAGGTCGCCCGCTACGACAAGCGCGTGCTCCTGGCCTTCGGCGAATACATGCCCCTGTCCGACACCTTCCCGTTCCTGAAGAACCGCGTGAAGGAGGTGTCGGACATGGCGCCCGGGGACCGGGCCGTCGCGTTTCCCCTGGGGGGCCCCGCCCGGCCGCCCGCGCGGGCCCTGGCCTCGATCTGCTACGAGGCCATCTTCCCCGGCCTGACGCGGCGCTCTCTGCTCGAGACCGGCGCGGACCTGATCGTGAACCTGACCAACGACGCCTGGTTCGGGACGTCCGGCGCCCCGGCCCAGCACCTGATGGTCCAGGTCCCGCGCGCCGTGGAGTTGCGCGTGCCCCTCGTCCGGCTGACCGAGACGGGGATCACGGCCGTCGTGCGGCCGTCCGGCGACTTCGCCCTCGAGACGGGCCTGCACGAGCGCCGCGTGGACCTCGTCGAGGTCCCCGTGGCCCACTCGTTCAGCCTCTATCGGGAAATCGGGGACGTCTTCGCCTGGCTGTGCCTCGCGGGGACCCTGGCGGCCGTCGCGGCGCCCCGCTTCCGTCACTCGATCGGGAAAAAGTGGCGCTCGACGAAGACCGGGTAGTCCACGACCACTTGCAGGATGAACAATCCCACCACGAATAGGATAGTCGCCACGGCCAGGAACAGGGAGACGTACTCGTGCCACGCGCGCCGGCGCACGATGAGCGCCAGCAGGAGGAGCGCGACGCCGACGGACAGCAGGACCAGGACCGCGAGCAGTTTCACGTCCACGAGGATCCAGCCCGCGTACAGCCCCCCTCGCCCGAATCCGCCGTCAATTTCCGCAAGTCCCTGAACAAACATGAAATCTGCTTCGTCTCATTTCACCACCCTGGGGCCGCGACAAATCATCGTGTCCCGTCGTTCTTCCGAGACCGGGATGGCGGCTCGTGGCTCGGTGCACGACCGGCGACCTCCAGCGGCTCGCGGCCTCGGAAACGACCCGCTGACCATAGGCGCCGCGGCCGGCACCGTCAAGCCTCTTTACCTGCGCGCGGCGATGGGGTATAAGAAGCCGACTCTGGTTCCTTGACAAGGCGGAGTGGCCGAGTGGTTGAAGGCAGCGGTCTTGAAAACCGCCGGACGATGAGTCCCGTGGGTTCGAATCCTACCTCCGCCGCCGGGTTCAGCCACGGCCGCTCGACCCCTGGGGGGGGTGCCGGCCGGCCAGGTCGCGTCCCGGCGAGGCACCCCTGGAGGGAGAGATGGCCGAGTGGTCGAAGGCGCTCGCCTGCTAAGCGAGTGAATGGGGAAACCTGTTCCGCGGGTTCGAATCCCGCTCTCTCCGCCGTCCGGCCCCGCGGGGCCGGTCGTTCCTTGACAGTGCGCCCGTAGCTCAATTGGATAGAGCGGCAGACTACGGATCTGCGGGTTGGGGGTTCGAATCCCTCTGGGCGCACCATGGGCCGGAAGAAAGCCGCGAAGCGGGTCCCGTCCGAGGTGTATCCGCCGATCCCCGCCCTGGCCCGGAAGTTCCTGAAGGCCGCGGACGAAGAGCATTTCTGGGGCCGGTTCGACCGGGCCCTCGAATACGCGCACATCGCGTGCGACAAGGCCCCGGACTGGGCCGCACCGCACCACCTCATCGCCCACGTCCTTCGCGACGCGGTGGATCCCCGTGGCCAGGCCGAGTTGCGCGAGCATCTCGAGGTCCTCGTGCGCCTGGGGGACGCGGACCCGATCGAGCGCTACCGGCTTGCCATCTTCTTGCTGGATGCCGGCCGCGAGGAAGAGGCGGTGGGACGATTCCAGGAGGCCCTCCAGGACGAGGACAAACTCCTCGATGACGGGCTGACCCCGGAACAACTCGCGGCGGTCCGGCGCCTCATCAGACGCTTCCGGCGTGCCGAACGGCAGGGCCGAACGGCCTCGCCAGCGCCCTCGAAGCGCGCGCCCGTTGCGCCTCGCCCCGGGCGGCCCACGGCCTCCCCGCCGGGCCCTCCGGCCTCCGCACCGGCCGCGCCCGCCGGGCCGCCCGCCCCCGGCCCCACCGGCACCCCTCCCGTTCGCCCTCCGCCGAGGACCGAGGTCCTTCCGGCGTGCGGTCTGCGCGAGGTCGTGGTCGAGGCTCCGGACCAGGCCGCCGCTCGGGCGCGCGCGGTGGACCTCGCCCGCCTTCGCCTGGCCCTGGACGCGCACCGCGTCGTGCTTGCGGAGCGCTTCGATGACCTCCTGTGCCTTCGGGCGATCACCGGCGTGACCGAGTACGCCTACCAGGTCGAGACGGTGCGCAGGGTACTCAAGACCCTGCGCGGGCGGGCCCTGCTCGGGGACGAGGTGGGGCTCGGCAAGACCATCGAGGCCGGGATGGTCCTCAAGGAGTTCTTGCTCCGCGGGATGGTCCGCACCGCCCTGATCCTGGTCCCGCCCGCGCTGGTCTCTCAGTGGCGGGAGGAACTTCAGTCCAAATTCGGGGTGGCGCCCGTCACCACCGAGGACCCGGAGTTCGCCCGGGACCCGGATCGCGCCTGGGCCGAGGCCCCGGTCCTCCTGGCCTCGCTCGCCCTGGCCCGCAATCCGAGGCATCGCCCCCGCGTCACGGCGCGCGAATACGACATGCTGATCGTGGACGAGGCCCACCACGTCAAGTCGCGCGACACGGCCTCGTGGCGACTCGTGGACGCGATCCGCAGCCGGTTCGTGCTCCTGCTGACCGCGACCCCCGTGGAGAACAACCTCGACGAACTCTACAACCTGGTGTCCCTGATCCGACCCGGCCAGTTCGGGACACCGCGCGAGTTCCGCACCCGGTTCCTCACGCGCGGGGACCCGCTCAAGCCCCGCGACACGGAGGCGCTTCGCCGCCTCCTGTCGGACGTGATGATCCGCAACACGCGGGCGGTCGCGGACATCCGCCTGCCTCCGCGCTTCGCCACCACGCTGGCCGTCGAGCCCACCCCCGCCGAGGTCGCGGTCCAGGAGCGGCTCCTCGACCTCCTCCGCCGGCACTACGACCGCCCCCACGCACGCCTCCTGATCGGCCTCCTCCTCCAGGAGGCCTGTTCCAGCATGGACGCGGTCCGGGCGACCATCGCAGGGAGGGACGGAGCGGGCGAAGACCCGGACCTCGACGCGGGACTCCGCGAGGTCGCGCTCCATTGCGCCCCCTCGGACGGGTCCGCGAAGGACGCGCGCCTCGTCGAGTTCCTGCGCCGGTCCGGGGAGCCCGCCCTGGTCTTCACGCGGTTTCGGGCGACCGCCGAGGGCCTCGTCCGGCGCCTCGAGGGCGCGGGGTTCCCCTGCGCCTCGTTCCACGGCGGTCTGTCCGCCGCCCAGAAGGACGCGGCGGTCCTCGCGGTGGCCGAAGGACGGGCCCGGGTGCTCGTCGCGACCCAGATCGGAGGCGAGGGGCGGAACCTCCACTTCCTGCGCGCGCTCGTCAACTATGACCTCCCCTGGAACCCCATGGAGATCGAGCAGCGCATCGGCCGCGTCCACCGCATCGGACAGAAGCGCGAGGTCTTCATCATCAATCTTTGCCTCGCGGGTTCCGCCGAAGAGCACATTCTGAATATTCTTGACAAAAAGATAAATCTGTTCGAACTGGTCGTCGGCGAGATGGACCTGATCCTCGGCCAGTGGGAGGACAGCCGGGACTTCGCCGATCGCGTCCTCTCGATCCTCGGCGAGAGCCGCAGCGGCGACGAGGTCCAGGCCGGATTCGAGCGACTCGGCGCGGAACTCGAGGCCGCGCGCAGGCGCTACGAGGCCGTCCGGCGTCTGGACGACGAGCTGTTCTCGGACGACTACGAGGTGTAGGCGGGATGTCGGACCCCCTGGACATCTGCGCGCGGTTCCTCGAGGTGGAAGGCGCGGCCGTGGACCGCACCCCGGGCGGCATCGAGGCCGTCGTCCCCGAGCGGATCGTGACGGCCCTCGGCCTCCCGGACGAGTTCGTCCGCCTGGCCGACGCGCCCGGCGACGGAGGCGGGTTCGTGGCCGCGGGATACGGTTCGGCCTTGCTCGAGCGCGTGGCGGGACTCGCCACGGCCGGGGTGCCGGTGGCGCGGGCCGACGTGCTCGGGGCCGCCGCGGACAAGGCCGTGGGGGCGCGGGCCCTGGAGCGGTTCGATTTCTTGAACGCCGCGGTCACGAGCGGGGCCGAGGCCGAAAGCAAGGGCCTGGATCGGGCCTGGTGGTTCCGCTACGCGATCGAGGCGGACGAGCGGGTCGAGGGTCTGTTCGTGGTCGGGACCTCGGCCCAGGACGCCCCGCTGCGCGGCCTGGCCGAGGCCCTCGCCGACCCGCGCCGCCTGGTCGAGCCCCGAGACCCGGCCTCCTTCCCGAGCACGGCCGGGTCCCTCGTGGCGGCGTGGCCGGTCGCGGCGAGCGAGTCGCTGGCCCGCCTGTCCGCCCCCCTGACGACCTTCATCCGCGCGGTGGGCCGGAGGCACGCGCGCGACCGGCGCCGCATCGAGACGTACTACCGCGACCTGATCGCCGAGATGCGTCGCGACCTCGCGCGCCGGGTCCTCTCCCCGGAGGGGGTTGCCCGCCGGGAGGCCAAGATCGAGGCCACGGCACGGGACCGCCTCGCGAAACTCGCGGACCTCGACGACAAGTACGCGGTGCGCGTCTCGCTGACCCTGGCCGCGGTCCTGTGCCTGCGGGTTCCGAGGCGCTCGTGCGACCTGACGGTCCGGCGCCGGTCGCAGCAGTTTCACTTCCCGGTCGTCTATGACGGCTTCGTGCAGGACTTCGACCCCGTGACGTGCCAGTGCTGCGGCGCGAGCACGTACGCCGTGGGGTTCTGCGACGAGGCCCTCCATGCGCTCTGCCGGTCGTGCCTGGGTCGGACCGGGGGCGCGGGCCGCCGGGGGTGCCCCGCGTGCGCGGGCGAGCAGCCCGAGGAGCCCCAGGCGCGCCTGCGACGCGAGTTCCTGACGATCGCGCGGCGCGAGGGGTTTCCGGTCGAGGGGGAACCGGCACCGCCTTCCAGGGACTCGCAGGTCGGGGGGCGCCCCGCCGAGGCCGGCGCGGCGGTCTCGAGGCGTGGGAGGGACTGACGCGGGCCGGTGCCGGCTTCGCCGAGGCGTCGCGGCCCACATCCGCCGTCAATTTCCGCAATCCTTTGAATAGACATGAAATCTGCTTCGTTTCATTTCGCCACCCTGGGGCCGCGAATTCCAATTCGCGGCTGGCACGAGAACGCGACAGATCAAG
>DYKK01000206.1:2996-6132 GCA_020722625.1 Anaeromyxobacter dehalogenans | reverse complement strand
TTCCAATTCGCGGCACGTTGCGTAGCGACCAACCCCGTCCATGAAGGCGTTCCGTGGAGGTGCCGAGTCTGAGACGTCGGACCGAAGGAGGACAGGTTCAGGAACAGTGTCAGGGGGCAGTGACAGTGTCCGTGTCAGGCCCACGTTGGACGTGATGAGCGGCGCGTGACGATCAGGACACGTGCACCGCGGCACCGGGCCCCGGACCCCGGACCCCCGATCCCGGATGCCGGACCGAGGTGTTCTTCGTCCTGTTGCATTCCGGGGACGCCGGACTACAATCGCCGCCGGCGGAGGGCGGCATGATCGGGTGGGTCGCATCGAGGCTCCTTCCCCTGATTCCGAGGCGCATCGTCCACGCGGTGGCCAAGCGATACGTCGCGGGCGAGGACCTCTCGACCGCCGCGGGCGTGGTGCGCGCCTTGAACGACCGGGGCTGGGACGCGACGCTCGACGTCCTGGGGGAGGATGCAAGGGACGCCGAGGTCGCGGACCGGACCGTCCAAGACTATCTGAACGTCCTCGACCGGATCCGCGCCGACTCGCTCCGGTGCAACGTCAGTCTGAAATTGACGCATCTCGGACTCCGCCTGGACCGGGACGCGGCGAGGGACCGCCTGCTCCGGGTCACGGAACGGGCGCGCGACCTCGGCAACTTCGTGCGGATTGACATGGAGGACTCGAGCGTCACCGACGCGACCCTCGAGACCTACCGTTTCGTGCGGGCGCACGGCGGACCGGTCGGGGCCGTGCTCCAGGCGTGCCTCCGGCGGACGGTGGACGACGCGAGGGGCCTCGCGGCGATGGGGGCGAACGTGCGCCTCTGCAAGGGGATCTATCGGGAACCCCGGGCGATCGCCTTCCGGGGCCGCGAAGAGGTGAGGTCGTCGTTCCTTCAGGCCGCGGAGGTGCTCCTGGGCGCCCCGGGGACCCACGTGGCCTTCGCGACGCACGACCGCCTCCTGATCGGGCGCTGCCTCGACCTCGCGGCCCGGATGGACGTCCCGGCCGATCGCTACGAGTTCCAGGCCCTCCTGGGGGTCCCGGTCGAGGACGTGCTGGACGGGCTCGTGTCGAGAGGCATCCGGGTCCGCGTCTATGTTCCGTTCGGCGAGGAGTGGTTCCCGTACGCCTCGCGGCGCCTGCGGGAGAACCCCAGGATCGCGTCGTACGTCCTGCGCCAGATGTTCAAGCCGGCCACGCGAGCCCACCCACGATCGGGGGGTTGGCCCGGCGACCCTCCCGCGGGGGAGGGCCGACCGCGAGGTGACACGACATGACGACCGACTACCTGGTGCTCGGAAGCGGGATCGCCGGCCTGTCGTTCGCGCTGGAGGCGGCCGAGTCCGGCCGGGTCCTCGTCTGCACCAAGCGCCAGGCCGAGGAGTCCAACACGCGCTACGCCCAGGGCGGTATCGCCACGGTCCTGGACCGCGAGGACAGTTTCGACCTGCACGTGAACGACACCCTGAAGGCCGGGGCGGGTCTGTGCCGGCGAGACCGCGTCGAGTTGTGCGTCCGGGCCGGGCCCGACCGGATCCGGTGGCTCGTCGAGCAGGGTGTGCGATTCACCCGGATGTCGCGCAACGCCGCGATCGAGTTCGATTTCGGCCGGGAGGGAGGGCACTCCCGGCGCCGGATCCTCCACGTGGAGGACCTGACAGGGCGCGAGGTCGAGCGGGCGCTCCTCGACCACGCGAGGTCCCACCCCCGGATCGAGATCTGGGAGGACCACATGGGCGTGGACCTGTGGCGAGACCGGGACGGCTCCGGGAAGGCCCGCGTCCGCGGCGCGTTCGTGATCGACCGCCGGTCCGGCGAGGTCCACGTGGTGGGCGCGAGGGCGACGGTCCTGGCCACGGGCGGGGCCGGGAAGGTGTATCTGTACACGTCGAACCCGGACGTCGCCACGGGCGACGGCGTGGCCATGGCGTATCGCGCGGGCGCCCCGGTCGCCAACCTGGAGTTCTACCAGTTCCACCCGACGTGCCTGTATCACCCCAAGGCCAAGTCCTTCCTGATCTCGGAGGCCCTGCGCGGCGAGGGCGGCCTGTTGCGGCGACTCGACGGGACGCGGTTCATGGAGAAGTACCACCCGGACGCGGAACTCGCGCCGCGGGACGTGGTCGCGCACGCGATCGACCACGAAATGAAGCAGACCGGCGACGACTACGTCCTGCTCGACATGACCCACCTGGACGCACGGATGCTCGAGAAGCGATTCCCCAATATCCTCGAAACCTGCCTGGGGTTCGGCGTGGACATGAGGCACGAGCCCATCCCCGTCGTGCCGGCGGCGCACTACTCCTGCGGGGGCGTGGTCACGGACGAACACGGCGCCACGCCTCTTGCCGGGCTGTACGCCGTCGGGGAGACCGCGTGCACGGGGGTGCACGGCGCGAACCGCCTGGCGTCCAACTCCCTGCTCGAGGCCCTGGTCTTCGCGCACCGGGCCGCGGAGCATTCGAAGGCCGCCCTCGACACCCTGCCGGCTCCCGAGGAAGGTGAGGTGCCCCACTGGATGCACGTGGGCGAGACGAGCCGGTCGGACGGCGGGCCGGCCGGGGCTCCCCGCGAGACGGTCATGGTCACGCAGGACTGGGACGAGGTCCGCCGGCTCATGTGGAACTATGTGGGGATCGTGCGGTCGGTCCGCCGCCTCCTGGGCGCCCGGCGCCGGCTCGACCTCCTGTCGGCCGAGGTCCGGGAATACGTCCTCTCGTCGCCCCTGACCCCGGACCTTGCTGAACTGCGCAACATCGTCACGGTGGCGTCGCTGATCGTCGAGAGCGCGTTGTCCAGGCAGGAAAGCCGCGGCCTGCACTTCGTGGTGGACTACCCCGACCGGGACGACGCCCGCTTCGCCCGCGACACGATCCTGTGGGCCGGCGTCCACCCCGTGATGGCGGTGTGACCCCCACCGTCCGCCATCCTGGTCTACGAAGAAACTCATGGCGAACCTGGAGCCGCGGGTACCTGGACAGGTTCGGGAACAGGGTCAGGGGGCAGGTCCAGAGACAGTGACAGTGTCAGTGTCACGTTGGTCGCGATGGGCGGAGCCATGATGGCGAGGCCTCGTGCAACGCGACCCCTGACCCCGGATCCCGGACCCCGGATGCCGGACCCCGGACCCCGG
>DYKK01000206.1:0-2896 GCA_020722625.1 Anaeromyxobacter dehalogenans | reverse complement strand
CCCGGACCCCGGATGCCGGACCCCGGACCCCGGGGACAGGTTCAGTGGACAGGTTCAGAAACAGTGGCAGGGGCAGTGACAGTGCCAGGGCCGCGTTGGTCGCGGGGGGCGGGGCGCCGCGACGGATCAAGCGGCGTCTGCGTATCTTCGTTTTTCAGCAGCCGCGCCTACTCCCCCTGACACGGCATGATTCGCGCGCGCCGGTCCGGAACCTCCCGGCGTTCATAGCCCCACAGGCCGTCGAGCCGCTCGGTCCCGGTGTTCTTCTCGAGCCCCTCGGCGACCATGCGCAGGGCCTCGACGACCCCGGGGACCACGAGGATGTGGCCCCCCTCGTCCCGCGGCATGTGCCAGCGGAAGTCCTGGAGCGTCCCGAGTTCGAGATTCGCCTCCCGGAGCAAGGCGTAGAGGGCCTGCATCCGATAGACGATGGCCAGGAAGCCGCACATCGTGAAGAAGTGGTAGGGCTCGACCTCGAGCACGGCCTGTCGCAGCGCCAGGACGCTGTCGAATCGCCGCACCTTCCCCGTCAGGTCCTCGCGGTCGTTCGAGGCCGTCGAGAGGATCGCGTGGGGCCTCAGGTCGAGGAATCCTCCCACGCAGAAGTGAAAATCCCGGAACGTCTCGTAGGAACAGGGGTTCCCCGACGCCCGATGCGCCTCGCGCAGGCGCCGTGTGACCGCGTCCCGTTCCGTGACCAGGAGGTCCAGGGGCGCCACGTAGTAGCCGGTCCGCAACATCGTCCGCCCCTCGCGCTCATACAGGATCGGGGTCCCGAGCGACGGAATCTGCCAGACCGCGCGCAGCACGGTCTCGAGCACGCGGCGCCGGGCCTCCTGGCGCCTGGGGTACAGGTCCTCGTGCATCCGCGCCCGGAAGGGGGTCAACCACTCCAGGTCCTCGGGCGAGTCCGCAGCCGCGAGCAGGGTCACGTCGCGTCCGACCGAGTCCAGGTCCCACCCGACCACGTCCTCGAAGGTGAGGGCGCGGGAGTGGGACAGGAAGAAGGCGCGCGCATCGAACCGGTCCGGGTCCACGTAGGGCGGGATCGCGTCAATGTCCAGGGTCCGGAGGCGGTGCAGCAGGATCAGGAGGCCCAGCGTGTGGAGCTCGCACTGGTGCTTGGCCGAACCCAGGTCCTGCAAGGCCGTCGGGTCGAGGCCGTTCAACTGGGCCTGCCTGAGCGGCGGCTGCGCCAGGAAGTCGAGAACCTGTCGCGAGTTGTCTGTTTCAGTATAATAGCAAATGTTATTGTCGAACCAGGGTGAAATCGGGTCGTCCCCGAACAGCCCGCACACGGCCATGACCAGTCCCAGTTCGCTCGCGGAGGCGACCCGCATCACGCGATACAGGGCCTCGGCGTTCGCCACCGTGAAGAACCCGTTCTCGCCGCTGCGCAGGACGAACGAGGGGCGGATCTCCTCGCCTCGCTCGAAGAGGGGACCGGAGGGGGTGGGTGCGTGGGTCATGCCCTGCTCTGGACCCGCCGGGGCGTCCTCGAGGGGGACCGTGAGGGGGCGGAACGAACGCACGACCTGTCGAACCGGGACGGGACGCCCGGCCTCGCGACTCGCCCGGGACTCGGGGGGTTGCGTGGCCTTCGACCCCGGGAAGACCTCCGCGGGGGCGTCGAAGAGCATCTGGCCGATGGACCGGTGGACCGGGACCTCCGAGGCGACCTTGACCTCGTCCACCCCGATGGCCGCGGCCGTGATGAGCATCCGGATGCCGGCCCCGGCGTACAGGTCCGTGAGCCGCTCGGCGAACTTCTGCTTCTCGACGAGCCGGGAATCGAGCGCGCTGTGGGCGAACCCGAGCCGGATGGTCCGGCGCATGGCGGGGGGCCGACCCCGGTCGGGTGCCCCGGCCGAGGGCTCCGGGTACTCGTCGTACATCCCGCCGACCGAGGTCGTGTGCGCCACCAGGACCTGGTCGGCCAGGTCCTCCTGGATCCGGGCGACGTCGTCGCGGATCGCGATCACGAACCGGTCCTTGAGGCGCTCGATCAGGTCCGGGTGGAACCCGGGGATGTGGCGGGCCAGGGCCTCGATGTCCTGCAGGTGATAGGCCATGAGGCTCGGCAGCGGGATGCCCAGGTGGACCGAACGGAACCGGAACCCCGGACGCTCGGCGAAGTGCCGCTGCCGGTACGCGCTCAGGAAGGCCGTGAACGGGCGGGTCGCCTCGATGGCGCGGGCCAGCGCCTCCGCGATCCGCTCCACGGGCGCGTCCGGCGAGGTCCCGATGGATTCGAGATAGGCGGAGACCAGTCCCGCGCGTTCCGCGGGTGGGGTCACCTGGATGCGGTCGAGTCCCGGCAAGGCGGTCACGTGGAACCGCTCCAGCGCGATGAAGACCCCGCTGTGCGTCAGGAAGCCGTCCCGGACGCGCTGCGGGAGTTTCAATCGCCGGGTCCGGTCCGCCCACGCCCCCCCGCCGTGCACGGCCTGGACGTGGCGGAACAAGCGCTGGGCAAAGACCTCGATCTCCTCGCGGTACCGGGCCGTGGCCACCAGGACCGGAACCTCGTCGTCCCCCGGCGGCCGGATCGCCATCATCTCCTCGTACAAGGAGAGCATCTGGAGGACCGCGGTCCCGCCGACCGCGCCGGTGCCGCCGAAGAAGACGTGCACGTCCCGGTATCGCCCCCCGGCGTGCGCGGCCTCCACGATCCGGTTCCCGAGTCGGACCTTCTTGTAGCCCATGCCCCCCCTTCCATTGTTCGGAGGATCGACCCGGTTATTGCCACATTCCTGCGGAAAAGGGGAGGGGAGAGATCACCGACGACCCGCCGTTCCCGTCTCGAAAGAACGACGGAACATTCTGATTTGTCGCGGTTTCGTGCCAGCCGCGACCGGGGCCCCATCTCCGTGCGTAGCGAGCGAAGCGAGCGAGC
>DYKK01000205.1 GCA_020722625.1 Anaeromyxobacter dehalogenans | reverse complement strand
GCGCTGGGGAGGCTGTGCCGGTGGCACAGCCGATAGATGGGGCAAGTCGCGGCTGCCACGAGACCGCGACAAATCAAGTTATTCCGTCGTGCTTTCGAGATCGGGGTGGCGAATCGTGGCTGTCGCGGTCGCGCTGTCGGGCTGCTCCGGTGCGAAACCGGCGGACAGGGCAGGGCCGGCCCCGGCCGGGACCCTGGCGCTGCGCCTGCCCGACCGGTTCGGTCCCCTCCAGCGCGCCCCTGCCTTGTTCGACCACGACGCGCATACCAAGGCCCTCGAGAAGGAAGGTTGCCAGGCGTGCCACGAGGCGACCGAACCGCACGGGATCGCGCTCGAATTCGTGCCCGCGCGCGAGGCCGCCGACCGCGACGCCCTGACGGAGCGATACCACGCGCGGTGCATGGACTGCCACAAGAAGCGTTCCGAACGGGAGGGCAAATTCCTGCCCCTGGCCTGCGGCGAGTGCCATGTCCGCCGCGCCCCCAGGGACACGGCCTGGACCCCGATCGTGTTCGACTCGTCCCTGCACGCGCGCCACGTGTCCGCCCTGCAAAAGGGCGGCGAGAAGCCCTGCAAGACCTGCCACATGGTCCCCGACGAAAAGACGCACCGGCTCACGTACATCGAGGGCAAGGAGGCGACCTGCGCGACGTGCCACGGCCCGGCGGACAGGGGGAAGCAACTGTCGCTGCGGCATGCGGCCCACGAGATGTGCGCGGGCTGCCATGTCCAGCGCAGGTCCAGGGGCGAAACGGCGGGGCCCACGGCGTGCAAGGGATGCCACGACGCGGCCGACCGGGCCGGGATCAAGACGCTGGAACGCGTTCCTCGGCTGGAAGGCAGGCAAAAGGACGCAAGCGTGATCCAGCGCCAGGGCTCCGGCTCTCCCGCCGTGGTCTTCGACCACAAGGCCCACGAGGCCCAGTCGTTTTGCACCAGTTGCCACCACAAGAACCAGGACGCCTGCGGGACGTGCCACACCCTGGACGGCGACGAGAAGGGCGGGGGCATCCGCCTGGTGGACGCCTTCCACGGCCCGGCTTCCGACCGAGGCTGCGTGGGATGTCACCGGCGGGAGACCGCGAAGACGGAGTGCGCCGGTTGCCACGGGGCCATGGGCCCGTCCTTGAGCGAGCGGACGTGCGACAAGTGTCACACGGGCCCCACGCAACCCGGCGAACCGGTGACGCCCGCGGCCCTGCCCGCGCCTTCCAAGGACTTCCCGGAACAGGTGACCCTCGCTTCGCTGGCCCGCAAGTATGAGCCGTCCAAGTTCCCGCATCTCAAGGTGGCGACCGCCCTGGACAAGGCGGTCCGCCAGAGTCGCCTGGCCGCGCGGTTCCACGGGGACGTGAACACGCTTTGCGCCGGGTGCCACCACCACTCCCCGGTGGGGAAGCGACCGCCTCCGTGCCGGGAATGCCACGCCGGGGAGCCGAGGCCCGCGGTGGACCAGCCGGGCCTGATGGCCGCGTACCACCGGCAGTGCCTCGGGTGCCACGTCAGGATGGGTGTGAAGAAGACGGGTTGCACGGATTGCCATGCCCTTGCCCCGAAGGAGGTGGCCCGATGAGCATCTCTCGAAGGAAGTTCCTTTCAGGGCTGGCGGTCGGCGCCGGGACCCTGGCGTCCAGGGTGGCCGGGGCCTCCAGTGTCCGTCGCTTCGCCGGGTATCCCGGCCGCTACGGCCTGTTGTTCGATTCGACCCTGTGCGTGGGGTGCCGGTCCTGCGAGCAGGCGTGCAAGGAGGTCAACGGCCTGCCGCCCCTGTCCGAGGCGGACCGCGAGGACAAGTCGGTGTTCGAGAACCAGCGGCGGGTGACCCCCGACTCCCTGACCGTGGTGAACCGCTACCGCGAGGCGAAGGACGGCCGTCCCGCGGTGTACCGCAAGCTCAACTGCATGCACTGCAACGAGCCTTGCTGCGCCACGGTTTGCCTGGTGGGCGCCTATACCAAGACGCCCGAGGGACCGGTCCTGTACGACCCGGAGGTCTGCATCGGCTGCCGGTACTGCGTGACCGCCTGCCCGTACTACGCCTTGAGTTACGAGTACAACGACCCGGTGACGCCGCGCGTGATGCGCTGCACCATGTGCTACCCGCGCATCCTGGAGGGCAAGAACCCGGGTTGCGCGGACGCCTGTCCCACCGGGGCCATCACGTTCGGCCGCCGCGAGGACCTGATCAAGGCGGCCCGCGAGAGGATCGCCGCGCACCCGGACCGGTACGTGGACCACATCTTCGGCGAGCACGAGTTCGGAGGCACGAGCTGGATGGTGCTGGCCGGGGTGCCGTTCGGGGAACTGGGTCTGCCGGAGGGGAACACCTACACCCCGCTTCCCGAGATCGGCACCGCCTACCTGTCGGTGGTTCCGCTGGTACTGACGATATACCCCGGGCTGCTGGCCGGGTTTTACGCCTTCACCAGGCGCAAGGAAAAACTCAGCAAGCAGGAGGCCGAGGCCAAGGTGGTCGAGGCCCTGATGCGGGCCGACGCGGAGACCAAGGCGAAGCTCGAGGCGGCGGCCCAGCGGGCGGCCAAGGACAAGGAGAGGGCGGTCGCCGCGGCCGTGAAGAAGGCGCTCGAGGACGCCGCCAGGAAAGCGCCCTCTGACAAGGAGGATGGCCGATGACCGAGACATCCTCTCCCCGGTGGTTCACCCCGTTCAACGTCATCGCGGGTCTCATCCTGGCGGTCGGGGCCGTGGTCCTGGTCCTGCGCTTCACCCTGGGGCTCGCGGCCACGACCAACCTGACGCACGACTATCCGTGGGGCCTGTGGATCGGCTTCGATGTCATGTCCGGCGTGGCCCTTGCCGCCGGCGGGTTTGTGACCTCGGCCGGCGTGTACCTGTTCGGGATGAAGGAGTACAAGCCGATCGTGCGGCCCGCGATCCTCACCGGGTTCCTCGGCTACTTCCTGGTCGTGCTGGGGCTGTTCGTGGACCTGGGGCGTCCGTGGAGGCTGCCGTACCCGTTCCTCGTGCAGGCGGGTCCCACGTCGGCCCTGTTCGAGGTGGCCCTGTGCGTGGCCCTCTACCTGACGACCCTGTTCGTGGAGACCACGCCCGCGGTGTTCGAATGGCTCGGCTGGAAGCGGTGGCGCAGGCTTGTGGGACGCCTGACCATCGCCCTGACCATCTTCGGCGTGGTCCTGTCCACCATGCACCAGTCGTCGCTGGGGGCCCTGTTCTGCATCACTCCGACCCGCCTTCATCCCCTGTGGTACTCGTCCTACCTGCCCGTGTTCTTTTTCGTGTCCGCGGTGGCGGTCGGCCTGTCCATGGTGATCGTCGAGGGGCTGTTCTCCCACCGGGCCTTCCACGACCAGGTCGAGACCACGCCCGAGCAGTTCGACCACATCACCCTTGGGCTGGGCAAGGCCGCTGCGGTGACGCTGGCGATCTACACGGCGATCAAGGTCGTGGGCATCGGGATGGACGACCAGTGGCACTATCTGGCGACCGGCTGGGGCCTGTACTTCTTGCTGGAACTTCTTGGATTCGCACTGTTGCCGTGCATCCTGTTCACCATCGGATTTCGGGAGCGTCGCGTGGCCCTGGTCCGGGTCGCTGCGTTCATCACGGTCGCCGGGGTCGTGTTGAACCGCCTGAACATCGCGTTCATCGCGTACAACTGGCAGCTCCCGCAGCGGTACGTGCCCAGCTGGATGGAGGTCTGGGTCACGCTGACGCTGGTGACGTTCGGCGTCGTGGCCTTCCGGTGGATCGCCGGCAGGATGCCGATCCTGTACGAACACCCCGAGTGGAAGGGCATACACTGAGGGAGGACGCCGTGTTCCAAACGCTTTACGATTTTCTGACCCACACCAAGGGCGTCTGCTACCTGCTGGCCTTCGGCCTGTTGATAGGCTTCATCCCCTTCTTCAAGTTCCTGACCGACCGGGAAGACCGGAAGTGACTCCATCCGCCGGATGATGGAACCTGGCTCCGCGCAACGGAGGCATGGAACCGACCCTTGACACGCGGCCCCTGCCACCTTATGGTTCGCGCGGGTTTCGGAGGCCCGGGACCTCCCCGAGGGGGGGTTCGCTCGAACGAGGTGCGCGATGCCCACCTACGAGTACGCTTGCAACCAGTGCGGCCGGGAGTTCGAGAAGGTCCAGCGGATCACGGAGCCCGCGCAGGCCGAGTGCCCGGCGTGCGGGTCGCCGGACACCCGCCGCCTGATCTCGCATTCGTCGTTCATCCTGAAGGGCAGCGGCTGGTACGTCACGGACTACGCCCGCAAGAACGGCGGTGGAAACGGGGGCTCCTCCCACCACAAGGCCACGAAGAGCACGGTCTCGGAGGGGGCGAGCGCGCCCGCCTCGCGCGCCACCGGGGCCTCCCCGGGCGCGGTCGAAAAATCCGATTGACGCGCCCCGGATATCCGGTTTAGACTTCTTCCCCGCGCGCGGGTCCCGCCGACTCGCGCCCTGATGGGGGGGCGGGCGGGGAAAGGAGACGCCATGGCCATCGCGATTCTGGGCAAGAAGGTCGGAATGACGCAGGTCTTCGACGAGGACGGCAACCGCGTCCCCGTGACCCTGATCCAGGCCGGGCCGTGCCCGGTCCTGCAGGTGAAGACCGCCGAGGGCAAGGACGGATACGACGCGGTCGTGCTCGGGTTCGAGCCCGTCAAGGAGAAGTCCCTGACAAAGCCGGTGATCGGGCGCTTCAAGAAGTGGGAGGCCGCGCCGACCCGCTACATCCGCGAGGTCCGCATCACCCCGGACGAGGCCGCGATGTATCCGCCGCCCGGCGAGGCGCTCCAGGTGGGCATCTTCCAGCCGGGCGAGAAGGTGGACGTGACGGGCCACAGCCGGGGACGCGGGTTCCAGGGCGTCATGAAGCGCCACGGCATGCACGGCTTCCCGGATTCCCACGGGACCCACGAGTACTTCCGGCACCCCGGGTCCATCGGGAACCGGACGTGGCCGGGCCGCGTGATCAAGGGCAAGCGGCTTCCGGGCCATCACGGGGACGAGCGCAACACGACTCTGAACCTGCGCGTCGTGGCGGTGATGCCCGAGCGCAACCTCGTGATGGTGCGCGGCGCCGTCCCCGGGGCGCCGGGGTCGCTCGTCACCCTGCGCAAGGCCGTGAAGGTCCCCGCGCGCAAGGCCGCCCGCTAGGACTGGAGCGCGCCCAGGTCCATCTCGCCGTCGAACACCCGCACCGCCGGCCCCTCGAGGGTTACGTCCGACAGGTCCGCGGCCACGGTCAGGGTCAGGGTCCCGCCGGGCAGCGTGACCGCGATGGGGCGGCCGGCCTCGGCGCGGCCGGTCAGCACGGCCGCGACCGCGGTCGCCCCGGCCCCGGTGCCGCACGCCATGGTCAGGCCGCACCCGCGCTCATAGACGCGCACCTCGAAGCGCTGCGGACCGGACGGCCTCGCAAACTCGACGTTGGCCTGGTTCGGGAAGAGGGGGGCCGTCGAGAGGGCGGCCCCGTACCGCTCGGCCTCGTCGCGGTCCAGGCCCTCGAAGATGACGAAGTGCGGATTGCCCATGCCCACGCCGTGACCCGTGAACTCGCGGCCGAGCGCCGAGACCCGCAGGTTCAGGGGGTCGCCCGCGCCGGCCAGAGGGATGCTCGGGCGGTCCAGGATCGGGGCGCCCAGGCTGACCGCGACCGAGGCGACGGCCCCGGCGCGGTCCACGCGCACCCGGCACCCCTTGACCCCGGCCAGGGTCTCGATGGGGATGGTCTCGCCGCGGACCCCCATCCGCTCGCGCGCGTGACGGGCCACGCACCGGATCCCGTTGCCGCACATCTCGGCCTCGGACCCGTCCGCGTTCAGGACCCGCATGAACAGGGGCGCGGCCGCCCCGCGCTCGATCAGGAGCACCCCGTCCGCCCCGACCCCGAAGCGGCGGTCGCACAGGCGCCGGACCATATCGGGCGTGGCCCACTCTGGTCGCCCGTCCAGGGCCTCGACCACCACGAAGTCGTTTCCGGTGCCGTGATACTTGGAAAACCTCATCGCCCGCCCCTCCGGGAGACCCGGTCGCAGCCGGCAGTGTACCACGAAGCCCCCGTGGAGACGCGAGCCCCTGCCCTCCGTCACCGGGACCAAGCCTCATTTGAAGATCGCGACTCGGCTTCTTCGTGGTTCCCCTGGGGACGCGAGC
>DYKK01000204.1 GCA_020722625.1 Anaeromyxobacter dehalogenans | reverse complement strand
CGCTGGGAGATGGGGCCCCAGTCGCGGCCCCAGGGTGGTGAAATGATACGAAGCAGATTTCATGTGTATTCGAAAAATTGCGGAAATTAGTGGCGGATCTGGGGGCAGCCGCCAGGACGAAAACCGGGTTCCTCAAGACACAAACAGCCATGGTCGTCCTTCCACTCGTCAAGTCGGCCTCTCCATCACCTGCACCAGGATCTCGCTGATGAACGAGACGTGCATGCCGAGTTTGTAGTGCTTGATGATGTCCTCGATGCCGCTGTGGCAGTTGTGACACGGGGTCACGATCGTGCGGGCGCCCGTCTCGGCGAACTGCTCGGCCTTGACCCGGGTGCTCTTCATCCTGGCCAGTTTCCAGGGCGGCCCGCAGTTGATCACGCCGCCTCCGGCGCCGCAGCAGAAGTTGTGCTCGAACCTCGGCTCCACGTCGCGGAAGTCCTCGCACATCGCGTTCATGACGTAGCGCAACTTGTCGTGCAGCCCGCGCCCGCGCACGATGTTGCACGGGTCCTGGACCGTGACGGGCTCCTTGAACTTTTCCTTGATCCGGATGCGACCGCTCTTGATGAGTTCGTAGTAGAACTCCACCGCGTGGACCATGGGGATGGGCGTGCCCTGCCACCCGAGCCACTTCGGGCCGTCGTAAACCGCGCCCCTGAAGGCGTGCCCGCACTCGCCCATCACGATCCGCTTGACCCGAAGCTGCATGGCGCGGTCCCAGTGGGCCCTCTCCACGCGGCCCATGACCTCGAAGTCGCCCGAGTACATGGCCATGTTGGAGTTGTCCCACCCGTCCGTGCTGGGCATGGTCCAGTCCATGCCCGCCACCGCCATGATCTGGGCCATGTTGCCGATGAGCTGGGCCAGGATCTTGGGCTCCGGGGCGATCACCGAATACATGATGTCCGCCCCTTCCTTGTCCAGCGGGATGCGCGTACCCGGCACCTCCATGGCGGCCTCTTCCTCCTGCCACATCAAGGTGTCGATCCACTCGTCCTGCTGGACCCACATCTGGTTCAAGGTGGCGGCGTGGCTGTTGGTCGTGTCCTGGAGGTACTGCGGAACCACCCCCAGCAGGCTGCAGATGCGCCGAACCATCATGATGAGGTGCGCGATGTCAATGCCGAACGGGCAGTACATGCTGCACCGCCGGCAGGCCCCGCACTCGATAAAGGCGATGCGCGCGGCGTTCTTGAGGAACTCGCGGTCCACGCGGCCCTTTCGCCGGACCATCTCCCAGAGGGTGTTTTTCACCTTGGCCACGGGGGCGAAGTCGGGGTCCTTGTCGCGCGAAAGGTAGTGGTGGCAGGCTTCCGAGCACAGTCCGCAGTGGACGCACGTCTCGAGGTAAACCTTGAGTCTCGCCGAGGTCCGCGTGTCCAGCACCTGACGGATCACCGCCTCGATCCGTTCCGGGGACAGATTCTGGATGGTCTCGTCGAGCCCGGCGTCCTTGACCTCGATATCCGCTTGATCAGCCATTGCGCCTTCCTTCGCGTCCAGCACGATGCGGCGCCCGCGCGCCGCACCTGTCACCAATCCCTCGCGTTGCGGACCGCCCCGAACTCGCTGCCCATGTATGCCCGCGTGAACACGAACCAGATCATGTGGGACAACCTTGTGAACGGAATGGCTATCAGCCACGCGGCCCCGCACAGGATGTGAAGGATCAGCATCGTCCTCGGTTCGAACCACTGCCGACACGCAATGAAACCCGTCACGAACGGCGATATCACCAGCAGCACGAGCGCGTAATCCGTCCAGTCGGTCACGTTGCGGACCTCCGGGTTGGCCAGGCGCCTCAAGATGAAGAACACGCCGCCGAACACCACAATGAGGGTCATGATATCCGCGGCCGCCGGGGGCAGGCTCCACCAGCTCACGCCCCATGCCCGCTCCCACAGGACCGCGTGCCCCATCAGGAAGACGGGCGTGGCCAGCAGGCACAGGTGAAACGCAAACGACACGAGGGTCATGACCGGTCTCATCCTGGTGTTCCGGTTCGCGAACGGGACCAGCCAGTGGAGCAGCGAACGCAGGCCGTACCCAAGGTCCATGGTGGGCAGCACGGTCTTTTCCTTCCGGGCCAGAACCGCGGCCGTGACCAGCTTGTAAGCGGCCCCACCGACGAAGGCCGCAAACGCGATCCAGACCAGGGGGCCGCTCACGAACTCGTACATCGTTCAACCCCTCGCGGAAACGACGAGATCGGATGTTTCGACGACCCGGCGGACGTACCGGCCGTCCTGGACCATCCTGACCAGGACCTTGCGCCCGTCCGGGCTGAACACCGGGTCCCAGAGCCGATCAAAGGCGGGGCTCACGATTCGTCCGTCCAGCGCCAGGGCGTACTTGCCGTCGCGCTCCACCTTGGCCGCCACCAGGGCGCCGTCCGGGCTGAACACCGGGTCCCATACCTGGTCGAACGTCTGAGGCCAGGGCCTTCCGTCCACCGCGACTCCCCATCGGCCGTTGTCGCGCACGGCCGCGGCCACCCGGCCGCCGTCGGGCGAGAACACAGGGTCCAGCACCGCGTCCGAAAAGGTGGTCCGCCACGGCCTGTCGTCCATCGCCACCGTCCAGCGTCCGTAGGACGGGGCCACCACCGCGGCCAGGCGGGCGCCGTCGGGCGAAAAGCGCATGCGCCAGAGCTGCATGTAGTCGCCGGACCATATCGGGGCGCCGTCCTTCGCCACCGTCCACCCGGCCCCGATCTTGGCAGGCACCACGACCGAACCCCCGTCGGGCGTGAACAGCGGCTCCCACACCATCCCGAACCGGGCCTCCCACGGAACGCCGTCCACCGCCACCGTGTACTCGCAGATGTCCGTGCGGACCTCGGCCGCGACCCGGGCGCCGTCCGGGCTGAACACGGGGCCATAGACGTTGACGAACCGCGCGTTCCAGGGGACCTCATCCACCGCCACGCTCCAGGTCCCCTCCGCGAACTTGAAGATGTCCGCCTCGGGCAGGGCCTCCACCTGGACCGCGGCGGCCACGCGTCCGCCGTCGGGGCTCAGCGCGAACTCCCGGCACGACTTGAAGCTGGCTTCCCAGGGCTTGCCGTCGCGCACGATGGAAAACTCCATCGTCCGCTTCACCAATACGGCGATCGTTCCCCCGTCCGGAGCCATCCGGGTGCCCCACACGAACTCGAAACTCTCCTCCCATGGGACCCCGTCCACGGCGAGCGTCCACCGGTCGTCCACGCGGACCAGGGCGGTGAGTCGTCCGTCCGGGGTGAACTTTGGATGCCAGGCCTTCTCGAACTCGCCTTCCCACGGCTCCCCGTTCACCACCACGCGGAAGGTCCCGCCTTCCTGCACCACGGGCACGGCGATCCGCTCGCCGTCCGGGCTCACCGCAAACTCGTGCACGGCGACAAAGGCCCCTCGGATCGCATCCAGGTCCGCGACCACTTGGTCGCCCGTGTCCCAGTTCCAACTTTCTTCCTTGGGCATCCGGTCACTCCGTTCCGGCGACCACCACCAAACACCTGGAGTCGGATAGCACGAGCGGTCTTCCCGAACCATGACCATATCGAGAAAGCAGACCAAATTCGGTTGGTCCGGAGTTCCTGGCATGAATCAGACGAATCTCTTTGTCCTGACCGGCGAATTCTGCTTACGCGGTGTGCCTCGGCTGACGACACGCCGGGGAAATCGGGCGACTGGGTCTCCGCCTGGTCTTGCTCATCTTGCGGGAGAGGTCCTCCCACTCCTGGCGGCCCTGTCGATCACTTCCAGGGCGGATGCGAGGTCGTCGGCCGGCGGGCGCGGGTGTCCCGGGGCGAAGACCGCGCGCAGGTAGGCCCAGGTCAGGGTCTCGACCGCGCGGGCGGCCGCCGGCAGGGCCTCCCCGACGCGGCGGCCGAACTCGAGCGGCGTCTCGGCCGGGGCGCGCTCGACTCCAAGCCGCCGGGCGACCTTCTTGAGGCGGAGCCACGCGCGGACCGCGGGGTCGGAGGGGTCGCCCAGACCCGTGCGGCGCCGCCTCCCCCGCAGGCGCCGGGCCAGGAGGACCGCCCCGGCGAGCACGGCCAGGCCGCCCGCGGCCACCGCGATCCACTGGCCCCACGGGGCGTCCTTCAACCGGCGCTTCAGGTCCCGGACGTCCTGCCACGTCCATCCGGCGTCGGGACCTGCGCGGCCTGAGGGGCGCAGCAGCGCCACGACCACGTCCAGTTGCTTTTCCAGGTTGTACTCGACGACCCAGCGGTACCACCACAGGCGGACCGCGTCCACGGCCGCGCTCGCCCGGTGCCACCAGGGGCGGCCGGACCGCATCTCGAGCGCGACGGGCGGCGTGGGGTCGAAGGTGACGAACCCGTGGCCGGGGAAGAAGACTTCCACCCAGGAGTGCGCGTCCTCCTTGCGGATCGCGGTATAGCCCCCGACCTCGTTGACCTCGCCCCCATAGAAGCCGTTGACGATCCGGGCCGGGATCCCCAGGGTCCGCAGCAGGATGACCATGGCCGAGGCGAAGTACTCGCAGTGCCCTTGCCGGTTGCGCAGCAGGAAGTCCGCGAGGGGGTCGGCGTCCCCGTGCACCGAGTCAAGGGCGTACTCGTAGCCGTCGCGCAGGAACCGCTCGACGGCCGCGGCGGCGTCGTGGCGGTTCGCCGCGCCCGAGGCGACCCGGCGCGCCAGCGCGACCACGCCCGGGTCCAGGTCCGGCACCTGGAGGTATCGCCGGCGCACCCACTCGGGGTCGTCGGACTGCGCGGCCCGCAGGGCCTCGGGGGACGGCTCCTCGGGGATCCAGTATGCGGTGTACTGAATCGAAGTGTTCGGCGGGCCGGACAGAAACACGTCCCCGGCCGCGTCCCGCCCGAAGCGCCACTTTTCGGGGCGCAGGGCCTGAAGCGTGTCCGGGGGGCGGCGGAAGGCCACCGCGACCGGGGGGCTGAACACGACGCGTCGTGACCCGCCGATCGGCTCCAGGTAGATCTCGGCGGCGCGGACCCCCTCCGAGTCCGGGCCGGGCCCGCCCGGGTCCATGACGTGGCGCCCCTCAAGATCCACGCGCAGTTCCCACAGGCGCTTTTTGTCCCTGGACCACGCGCGCCCGTCGTAGTGGTCGAGGCTCTGGCCGCGCAGGCGCACCGGGACCACCGGCGGGGCCCGCCCGGCCCCCGGGGAGGGGCCGTCCAGAAACCGCACGCGGGCGACCACCTCCGGGTCCGCCACGATGTTGCCGAAGTCCCCGAGGGTCACGGTGTCCGAGAACCCGCTCATCGCCACACCCGGACGCGCCTGGGTGGCGAAGAACCCGAGTCCCACCCGCGGGAACACGAAGAAGAAGACGACCGAAAGGACGAAGATCAGGGTGGTCAGGCCGACCGTCGTCACCAGGAACCCGCCCGGGACCAGGTCGCGCCGTCCAAGCCAGGCCCGACCCACGTCCGACCACTCCCGCACGTCCTCCTCGATGCCTCGCCGGACATTGGTCAGAAGCAGCGAGAGGGTCAGGAAGACCACGTACGGGAACAGAACCACGCCGAACGACAGGCCGGGGTTGACCACGGCCCCGGACACGACGTGCAGGAACGACAGGGCGTGGACCTGCATGAAGTCCGCGGCCCGGTGGAGCATCATCGAACGCGCGGAGGCGAGGAAGATCGCGTAGAGAATCGTGTAATACAAATAGTTTGTCGTGGAGAACGCCAGGGACACGGCGCCGATCCCGGCCGACACCGCCCCCACGGTCATGGCCCGGTTCGCGAACCGGTTGTCGAGGGCGGGACGCACCCACGGCCCCGTCACGACGGCCAGCCCGGACAGGGCGAGGACCCACGCCGGAAACTCGCCGGACAGGGCGAGGATCGCGAGTCCCGCGAGGAGGGTCGCGGCCGTCGCGGTGCGGTGAAGGGCGTCGAAACTCATGGCCGCTTCTTCCTGAAGGTTCAACCACCCGCCCCCCGCGTGGCCCGGAACCACGGCAGGTCCTTCACGTTGTCCGGCGTGACCCACACCACGCGCGCCCCGTCCGGCGGAGGCTCGGACCGGCCGGTGACGAGCGGCATCTCCGCGGACTTCACGAGGAGCACGGGGAGGGTCGCCAGGGTGTCCAGGATGCGCTCGACCTGGGCCGGGCCGGTCCCCGGGGACACCCGGGACGTCGTGGTCGCGAGCCCCACCCGGTGCCCGGCCTGCAGGAACGCGACCGCCAGGCTCGCGG
>DYKK01000508.1 GCA_020722625.1 Anaeromyxobacter dehalogenans | reverse complement strand
CCAGCCGGGTGGCCTTGTCCCGCGCCGTCTCCGCCCGGGCGGAAAAGGCCGGGACCATGACCAGGACCGCGGCCAGGGCCGGGATCCATGTCCATCGCCGTGAGCGCATCGGAATTCCCTCCTACAACAGCGGATAGTCGTCCGGCTTCGGCCTCGGCTTGGGCTTCGGCTTGGGAGCCGGTCGCCGCGCCGGGGGCGTGGGTGGAAGCGCACGGTGGAACACGGCCCGCACGACCCCGCCGTCCCTCGCCTCCGACCGGACCTTCTCGTCCCGATATCCCTTCAAACGGAACGTGAACTCCCGCGTCCCGGCCTTCGCTTCCAGCACGTCCTCGAACGGTGTCTTTCCCAGGGATTGACCCCCCAGCCGCACCTCCGCCCCGGCCGGCTCGGACTCGAACCGCACGCGGAGTCCGGCGGGCTTCGCGGGCGGCCCGGCCGGAGCCGTCAGCCCCATCGGCCCCAGAGGGAAAAAGTGTAAAAGTTCTCAAGGTACTGACCTCACGCAGAACACCAGTGGCCGAAGGCGGCTGGTGATCCGGTATCGCTTCCACCCGCTCCACGGCGAACGGTTCCTGCCGGTGATCATACACGACGGGCCGCCGGTCGAGTTCGTGTTCCAGCGGGCAGACGGCCGCAAGGTCAGGGTCCCGGCGTGGATGACCGAGCAGGCTGCCGCGGACATGCACGTAGGCGACGAGGCGCACGTCTCCGTCGGGTCCCTGCTCGACCTGGCCCGCCTGGTCTCAGCCTCGCTTGGCGATCTCGAACGCCAGATTGGCCGGCCGGGCGCCCGCTCGTTCGGCCAGACACGCGACGGGTGCGGAACAGCCCACGCCGATCATCCCGCGGCCCGCCCGTCGTCTCGATGCACTCGGGCGGTGCCGGCCGGGACCGGGCAAGGAGAGTCTTCCCCTGCCTCCGGCGCCTCCGGGGACCTCGGCCGGCAGGTCCGAGGAGGACGCGACCGCAGCGGTGCGACCTGCCGCCCGCGGTACCGC
>DYKK01000203.1:3217-6216 GCA_020722625.1 Anaeromyxobacter dehalogenans | reverse complement strand
TGGTTCCCCTGGAGACGCGAGCACCGCTCGCGTCACTCGTGCATTCGCGACCAATTGCTCCCGTCCAGCGGATCGCGTAGATTCCTCGCGCCCGGTGTCCGGGACGCGGGAGGGAGCGGTGGAACGGCTCGTCGTGGTGGGGGGTGGGATCTCGGGGCTCGCGGTCGCGCACCACGCGCTGGACGCGGCCCGCCGCCTCGGGCTCCCCCTGGCCGTGACCGTGCTCGAGGCCGCGGGACGCCCCGGAGGACGGATGTGGACCGACCGCGAGGACGGCTTCGTCGTCGAGCACGGACCCAACGGGTTCCTGGACAGCAAGCCGGACGCGCTGGAACTCGCGGGTCGCCTGAACGCCTCCGACCGCCTCCTGCGGGCATCGCCCCTCGCGCGCAAGCGTTTCATCTGCCGCCGGGGGCGCCTGCGCCGGCTCCCGGAGTCCCCGCCCACGTTCCTCGCGAGCCGCCTGCTGTCGCTTCGCGGCAAGGTCCGCGTCCTGTGCGAGCCCTTCGCCCCTCCGCCGCCGGACGGGGACGAGACCCTGGCCGCGTTCGCGCGACGGCGGCTCGGGCCCGAGGCGCTCCACTTCCTGATCGACCCGATGGTCAGCGGGGTCTTCGCCGGGGACCCCGAGCGGCTGAGCCTGCGCGCGGCCTTCCCGCGCATCGCGGAGCTGGAACGGGAGCATGGGGGACTGTTCAAGGCCCTGTGGCGGCTTCGCCGCACGGCGCGGCGGACCCCAGGGTCCGGCCCGGCCGGACCCGGCGGGACCCTCACCTCGTTTCGCGGCGGCGTGCGGACCCTGGTCGAGACCCTGGCCGCGGCCCTCGGGGACGCGGTGGTCCTCGGGGCCCCCGCGCGGCGCGTCGAGAGGACCGCCTCGGGGTATCGCGTGCTCGCGGGGACCCCGGAGCGGGCCGTCCCGGCGAGCGCCGTGGTCCTCGCGTGCCCGGCCTACGAGGCCGCCCGGATGTGCGAGGACCTGGCGCCGTCCCTCGCGGAGGACCTCGCCGCGATCCCCTACGCCCCGGTGACCGTGGTCGCGACCGCCTACGCCCGCGCGGACGTGCCGCATCCCCTCGACGGCTTCGGCTTTTTGGTCCCGGGCCGGGAGGGACGGCCCGTCCTCGGGACCCTGTGGGACTCGTCGGTGTTCGGGGACCGGGCGCCGGAAGGCCGCGTGCTCCTGCGAACCATGGTCGGCGGGGCGAGGCGGCCGGACCTGGCGGCGTTGCCGGACCGCGACCTCCTCGAGGCGGTCCGCGCGCAACTGCGGGACTTCCTGGGCGTGCGGGCGGACCCGGTCCGCGTCTGGGTCTATCGCCACGACCGCGGCATCCCCCAGTACGAGGTCGGCCACGGGGAGCGGCTCGCCCGCATCGCCGATGCGCTGCGCGACCTCCCCGGCCTGTTCCTGTGCCACAACGCCTACCGGGGCATCGCCCTGAACGACTGCGCGCGGGAGGCGCGGGCGACCGCGGAGGCGGCCGTGCGGTTCCTGACGCCGCCTGCGACCTTCGAAGACAAGGAGAGTCCTGCATGAAGTTTGCGACCATCCATCACGAGGACGGCCCCCGGACCGTGCTGGAACGCGCCGGGAACCTGGTGGACCTCGCGGCCCTGGCCCACCGCCTGGACCCGGCCTTCCCCGAGGTTGCGTTCCCGGTGGGCCGGGACCTGGTCGAGGCCTGGGAGTGGGAGAACCCGCTCGTCCGCGACGTGGCGGACCGGGCGTGGACCCTCCCGGTCGAGGACCTTCCCCTCGTGGACCCCGGCGCGGCGCGCTTCCTCCCCGTGGTCCCGGACGCGCGCCAGGTCCTGGCCGTGGGGCTCAACTACCTGGACCACTGCCGCGAGCAGAACCGCCCGCCCCCCGAAACCCCGATGCTGTTCGCCAAACTCCGGTCCTGCCTGATCGGGCACCGAGAACCCATCGTCCACTGGCCGATCACGCGGGAACTCGACTACGAGGGGGAACTCGCGGTCGTGATCGGGCGCGGGGGTCGGGGCATCCCCGAGGCCGAGGCCATCGTCCACTGCTTCGGGTTCACCATCCTGAACGACGTGACCGCGCGCGACCTCCAGCGCCAGGACCGCCAGTGGGGGCGAAGCAAGGGGCTCGACACCTTCGGCCCGGTGGGTCCGGTGGTCGTGACGCGGGACGAGGTCCCGGACGTGCAGGACCTGCGCATCCGGACATGGGTCAACGGCGCCCAGGTTCAGGACGGGACCACCGCGGACATGCGCTTTTCGGTCGCGCGTCTCGTGGCCTTCGCCTCCGAGGCGATCACCCTGCGACCCGGGGACCTCCTCACGACCGGCACCCCGGCCGGGGTCGGGGTCTTCGCCTCCCCGCCGCACTTCCTCCGCCCGGGGGACGAGGTCCGCATCGCGATAGACCGGATCGGCGAGCTCGTGAACCCGGTCGTGTCCCCGCGAACGGACCGGACCAGCGAAAGCCCCCGATGACCGGGACACCGGCCTCCCGCAGGGCGAGGGATGACGCGACCGAGGGCGTCTGGTCGCCATTGACATCGCCGCTCCTCCATGCTGGTATCCGTTCGCGACGTGTCCTTGGCGGCGGGTGAAATTTCCGGGTCACACCGAGTCGGTGCCGGAAGAACGTCGCGGCGCCGACCGGTGCACCCGGACCACGCGCGCCGAAGACCCGACCCGCCCGCCTCGGGGTCCGGGTCGCCCCACGAAGGGGGTGTCGGATGTTGACGCTGGTGGAGGCGCTCCACTTCCGGTGCCTCCGATACATCGACCGCCCGCTGAGGCCGTTTCAGGTCCTGGTGGGTCCCAACGGCACGGGCAAGACCACGTTTCTCGACATCGTGGGGTTTCTCGGGGACCTCGTGTCCAACGACCTGGACGCCGCACTCGCCAACCGGACCCCGGATGTCCGAGACCTCCTGTGGGGCCGCCAAGGAACCGACTTCGAACTGGCCGTGGAGGCCCGGATTCCCCCAGAGCTGCAAGGGGATTCCAACGCGGGCTGG
>DYKK01000203.1:0-3117 GCA_020722625.1 Anaeromyxobacter dehalogenans | reverse complement strand
GCCGCAGACAACGCGACGAGCGCACCACCGTGCGAAAGGTTCCAAATGGGAATGATATTTTTTATTCTGAATTATTTGACAAGCCAGGAAAGGGCTGGGTCCCTTCGGTTCGATTCGGGCCGCGGAGGTCCGCCCTTCGCAACCTGCCTGCCGACGAAAGGAAGTTTCCGATCACGATCTGGTTGCGGAACCTGCTGGCGGGCGGCGTGCAGACATTCGTGTTGAACAGCAAGGAGATGCGGAAACCAAGCCCGCCCGGCCAGGGACTCGGGTTCAAGCCGGACGGTTCCAACTTGCCGTGGGTCGTCGAGACCCTGATCACGAAGGACCCTTCGCGGTATCAGGAATGGATCCGGCACCTTCAAACGGCGATCCCCGACCTCGAATCCGTTCGGACGGTGTTGAAACCAGAAGACATGCACCGGTATCTGATGGTTTGCTACCAGGGAGGCCTCGAGGTCCCCTCGTGGATGACGTCCGACGGGACCTTGCGCCTGCTGGCGCTCACCCTTCCCGCCTACCTCCCCGACCTCCAGGGCGTCCTCCTGATCGAGGAACCCGAGAACGGCATCCATCCACGGGCGGTCGAGACCGTGGTCCAGTCGCTTTCCTCGGTCTATCGGGCGCAGGTCTTGCTCGCCACCCACTCCCCGGTCCTCTTGAGCGTGGTCCAGCCGGAGGACGTGCTCTGCTTCGCCAAGACCGAGGACGGGGCGACCGATATCGTCTCGGGCGCGGAACACCCGGCGCTGCGGGAGTGGCGGGGCGAGACGGACCTCGGGACCTTGTTCGCCTCGGGGGTCCTTGGATGACCTCGGCGGACCCGAAGGACCTGATCATCCTCGTGGCCGACAAGAACCAGGAGTATGCGGTCCTCGGCCTGCTGTCGAGGAGAGACCTCGGTGTGCGGATCGAGAGCCTCGAGTGCCACGTGCACCCCCGTCGCGACCCGGGCTGCCTCCGAAAGTCGCCGGAATTCCTGCGCTCGTTATCGAACCAGTTTCGGTACGCGATGGTCGTTCTCGATCACCAGGGGTGCGGACGGGACCAGGACGATCCCGGTGCACTCGAGTCGGAGATCGAGAGCCGTCTTCGCATCAACGGATGGACCGATCGCGCCGGCGCGGTGGTGATTCACCCGGAGCTCGAGGCGTGGGTGTGGACGGACTCCCCCGTGGTCGAGGAGGCCCTTGGGTGGCGAGGCCGGGAGGACCCTCTTTGGGCCTGGTTGGCGGCACATGGGTACCCGGCCGACCCGCGCGGAAAGCCGAACCCACCGAAGGAGGCGATGGAACAGGTCCTTCGCATCTCCAGAACGCCCCGATCGTCCTCCATCTACCAACGCATTGCGGAGCGCGTGGATTTTCGGCGGTGTAGGGACCGAGCCTTCCTCAAGTTCCTTCGAACCCTTCGAGCCTGGTTTCCGCCCGCGTGACCGCATCGAGGGGCTTGTATCTGCGTGGTGGGGCGGACCCAGGAACTTCGTTTGGAGACGTTTTGTTTATAACACGTTCGCGAGTTGCTCGCGGATGCGCTCGGTCGCCGTCTTGACCGAGACCACGAGGTGACTGATCGCAGCGCTCTGGGCCTTGGCCCCGAGCGTGCCCGCCTCGCGCATCATCTCCTGGCACAGGAAGTCGAGGCGCCGGCCGTGGGGCGGCGGCCCCTCCAGGACCTCGGCGAACGCGCCGAGGTGGGTCTCCATCCGCGCCACCTCCTCGGACACGTCCATCCGGTCCGCGAGGGACGCGAGCGCGGCCCCGATCGCGGCCGGGTCCTCGCCGGGGCGGACCGCCGCCAGCACCTCCAGGACCCGCGCCCTCGCCCGCTCCCGCAGGGCCTCGTGGACCTCGGGCAGGCCGGCCCGGACGCGCGCCCACGCCTCGCGGATCTCCGCGAGGCTTGCCCGGATATCGCGTTCCAGGGCCTCGCCTTCCTTCGCGCGGGCCGCGTCGAGCCTTCCGAGCACCCGCCGCACTCCCTCCAGGATCGCTTGCGTCGTATCGTCGTCCGGGGGGGCCGGGGGCCGGGAGCGGATGACGTCGGGGAAGGCCGTGACCGCCGAGATCGGGATGTCCGGTGAGGCCCCGGCCGCCGCGGCGACCCGGCGGAGGGCCTCGAGGACCTGGCGCGCCGCCTCCTCGTCCACCACGACGCGCGCCGCGGGCGTCTCGCGCTCCACGACCAGGGACACGTCCCCGCGACCGCACACCTCCTGCGCCAGACGGCGGAGGTCCGATTCCAGCCCCTGGAGGTCCACCGGCAGGCGCACCGAAAGGTCAAAGCCCTTGCGGTTGACGGACCGCGCCGTGCACGTGTACCGCACCCCGCCCGCCTCGAACGCCGCGGCCGCGAACCCGGTCATGCTCTTCAGGCCCATCCCGTCGTCCCCCCCGAGGCCGGACCCAGTTTACACGCCCCACCCTGGATCGGCGCTACACTTCCCACTGGATCGCCGGGGTGGCGGAACGGCAGACGCACGGGACTTAAAATCCTGGGTCCCCCTGGGACGTGCGGGTTCAAATCCCGCCCCCGGCACCAGGACACCGCAGGTCGCCCAGGTACAGCACGTCGAGACCGGCGCGCCGGAAGGTCGCGACCGCGTCCACGGGGCTGTGGACGATCGGCTCGCCGTGGAGGTTGAAACTCGTGTTGACCACTGCGGGAGGACCGCCCAGCCGCCGGACCTCGCGCAGCAGGCGGTGAACGCGGGGGACGAGGTCCGCCGTCACCACCTGGGGCCGGCATGTCCCGTCCACGTGGACCGCGGCGGGGCACGTTGAACGGAAGGCCTCGCTCGCGGGCACGGCCAGGGTCATGAAGCGAAGGTCCTCGTCGCGCCAGGATCCGGACCAGGCCTCCCGCGCGTCCTCCTCGGCGAGGGCCGGTCCGAAGGGCATGAAGTGGTCGCGGCCCAGGGCGCGGTTGACCCGGTCCGCGAGGTCCACCCGGTCGGCCCGGAACAGGATCGAGCGCCGTCCCAGGGCCCGCGGACCGAACTCGTCCCGGCCGTCGTACCAGGCCACGACCCGGCCTGCGACCACCTCGCGGGCCGCCTCCCGCGGCGCGTCCTCGCATCGCCCCATCGCGAGCCCTGCGGCCCGGGCCGCGGCCTCG
>DYKK01000202.1 GCA_020722625.1 Anaeromyxobacter dehalogenans | reverse complement strand
GCACACCTGTCCCTTCGTGGGCCAGTCCTCGTCCGTCTGCCCGTCGCAGTCGTTGTCCTTCCCGTCGCACATCTCCGAGGCGGATGCGCCCGGCACCGCGTTGCACTGCACGCCCGAACCGTCCGCCTTGCACACCTGCACCCCCTGCCGCAGGCACTCCCCGACCCCGGCCGTGCATGCGGTCCCCTTGGCGGGCCAGTCCTCGTCAATCTGCCCGTCGCAGTCGTTGTCCTTCCCGTCACACGTCTCGGGGGCCTGCGCGGCCGGGACCGCGTCGCATTCCAGGCCCGAACCGTCCGCCTTGCACACCTGCACCCCGTAGCGCAGGCACTCCCCCGCCCCCGCCGAGCAGGGCTTTCCCTTGTCCGCGAAGTCCTCGTCCACCGACCCGTCGCAGTCGTTGTCCTTCCCGTCGCACGTCTCGGGGGCGGTCGCGCCCGGCACCGCGTCGCACACCACCCCTCCCCCGCGCTCGCTGCACACCATCACCCCGGCCCGGCGGCACTCCCCCACCCCCGCGAAGCACACGGCCCCCAGGTCCGGGTACGCCTCGTCCGTCAGCCCGTTGCAGTCGTCGTCCACCCCGTTGCACGCCTCCGCCGCGGGCACCAGCGCCGTGCACCCCACCCATCCCTGCGACGGGTCGCACACCTCCACCCCCAGGCATGTCCCGAAATCGTTCTCCACCCGGCACAGGCGCGTCTCCCCCGCGTCCCCGGCCAGGCAGTCGCACCAACCCGACTGCGGCCGGCACTGCTTCAGACCCCCGCCCGCGTCCGCGCAGACATACCCCGCCGGGCACACCCCGCCCCCGGGGCCCGTCGCCGGGTGCAGGGACCCCGCCGAGCAGTCCCACACGCAAAACTTCTTCCCGTCCCCCGACACGTCCACGCACCGGTCCCCAGGCACCTGGCACGCCGCGTCCGTCGCGCACGGCGCGCACAGCGTCTCCGGGAACGGCACGCACGCCAGGTCCGACGCCTGCCAGTACCCCTCGTCGCACGTATCCACCACGCATCGCGGCTGCGCCCCAGTCGCGTCGCACTTCGCCACCCCGTTCGGAACCGCCCCCTCGCACGACACCCCGCACGCCCCGCAGTGGTCGAACGCCGCGTACTTCCCCGTCCCAGGCAGCTTGTAGTCCTCGTCCGCAACCCCGTCGCAGTTGTCGTCCAGGTAGTTGCACATCTCCGGACCGGGCGTCTTCGCCTCGCACACCCACGTCACCCCCGTCCCCCCTTCCTTGCACTGCCACGGCGCCGTGCACGCGTACGTCGTCCCGCTCGCCGGGTCCGTCCACGTCTTCGCGCAAGGCTCCGAGGGCTCCACCGCCCCGTCGTCCACGAACCCGTTGCAGTTGTCGTCCAACCCGTTGCACACCTCCGCCGTGGGCGTACCCGCCGTGCAGTTCACCCACCCCAGCGCCGCGTCGCACACCTCCGTCCCGTAGCACGTCCCGTAGGCGTTCCCCACCGCGCACACCCGCGTCACCCCCGCATTCGCCGCCGTGCAGTCGCACGTCCCGGACTCCGGAACGCACTGCTTCACTCCCTCCCCGAAGTCCACGCACTCGTACCCCACCGGGCACTCCGTCCCGAACACCGACCCAGGCGCGCAGTCCCGCCCGCAGAACTTCCCGCCCCCCATCTCCAGGCACCGGTCCTTCGCGCCCCCGCAGTTCGCGTCCTCCACGCACGGCAGGCACAGGTTCGAGATCTGCGCCAGACACAGCGTCTCGCTCGCCTGGTAGTACCCCTCCTCGCACTCCACCACCACGCACTGCGGGTTCGTCTTCCCCGTGTCACACGCCACGACCTTCGCAAACGGAATCTTCCCCTCACAGAAGTTCCCGCATGCCCCGCAGTGCTCCAGCGTCCCGTACTTCCCGCTCCCGTCCTTGAAGTCCTCGTCCACCTCGCCGTCGCAGTCGTCGTCCACGTAGTTGCACGCCTCCGCCTTCGGATCCGGTCCCACGCAGTCCCACCCAGACTCCCCACGGCACACCCACTGTCCCTCGCACGACCCCACCCCGGGAACCGTCTTCTCGCACACCGGCCCCGGCGCCGCCGGCCCGTCGTCCGCCACCCCGTTGCAGTCGTCGTCCACCCCGTTGCACGCCTCCGCCACCGGCTCCGCCGCCGTGCACCCCACCCACCCCAGGTCCGGGTCGCACGTCTCGAACCCGAGGCACCTCCCGATCTCGTTCTCCTCCACGCACGGCCGCTCCATCCCCGCGAACGTCACCTTGCAGTCGCACGTCCCGTTCTTCGGGAAGCACTGGCGCCCCCCCTCGTAGTCCCGGCATTCGTACCCGGACGGACACCCGGACGCCGAGCAGTCCTTCCCGCAGTACTTCGCCCCGTCTATCTCCAAGCACCTTCCGTCCCCGCACTGCATGTCCGTCTTGCACGGCTTGCAGAGGTTCGCCCCCGCCGGCACGCACAGCGACACCAGGTCCTGCCCCACCAGCATCCCCCGGCACAGCCACCCCTCCGGGCACTCGTCCACGCAGAGCATCGTGCACACGTACCCGTCCACCCCCTCCACGCAGACCCCGCTGTCGCAGTCCTGGTTCGACGCACACGCCGCCCCGAACTGACCCTTCTGAATCTCCGCGTCCGCGTCGCGCGGCGTCACGCCTTCGGCGACCCCTTCGACCCACCCGTCGCCCGCGCCGTCCGGCGCCGCGTCCTCGGGCGCCGCATCCGCGACCGCCTCCGGTCCACGGTCCTTGCCGCTCACGATCTCGAACCCCTCGACGCAGACCGGACAATCCTTCGCCCCGCAACCAAGGACCAGGGTCATCCAGGTCAGGACCGAAAGAACCAACCCTGCATTCTTCATCGCCGTTCTCCTTCCCAATCCCCCTCGCGCGGTCTTTCGAACTCTGCCCGCCCACCTATTTTACCGGATGGCCAGCCCCTCTCCAGAGAATGATAGGGGCCGTCCTCGCCCGCCTGTCTGCGAGCGGGTCGTCGCTGGCGGGCGTTTCGGCGCGCCTCCCCAGGATGCCGGGGAGCGGGCTCCATGCGACAGGATTTGACGCACCCGGGAGGCATCCTGATGGCGAGACGAACAGGAGGCCTCGATGTCCAGAAAACGCTTCACAAGACCCCGTTCCGAGGTGTCCCTTGCGACCGGTCCCGTCCGGCAGGTCGCTGTCTGGACCTTGCGCGCCCTGATTCACCGGGGACACCTGGCGACTTTCCTGAAGACGCATCCGCTCTCAGAGGACTTGCAGGAACTGCTGGGTTGCGGCCTCGAGGCGTCGAACAGGCTCAAGCCGGAGGAGGCGCTCCGCCGGGCCCGCAAACGCCTCGACGCCTCCTTGAAGCGGGGCGTCGAACGGGACGACGACATCTTCGACAATGTCGCCAGACTCGGACGACTGGTGGACCTCGACCCGGTGGACCGCGAGCTCCTCGCGTTCGCGATCCTCGTCGAGTCCGAGGAGACCCTTTCCGACTGCGTCAAGGCGCTGCTGGAGCGACACGGCCGGAGTTTCCGGAAGGCGTCCCAGGCCATCGCCTACATCCTCGACCTCGACCCGGAGGCGGTGGCGGCGGCCCTGGGTTCGCAGGGAAGGCTGGTCCGCTGCGGCCTGGCCCGATTCTCCATCACGCGAGCCCATGCCTGGGAGGAAGTATTCGACATCCCCGAAAACGTGCAAGGCGCCCTGAAGGCGCCCAACGACGGGACCGACCGCCTGGTGGACCTGCTCCTGCAACGGGCCGCCCCGCCCGAACGGGCGATCGGGGACTTCGATTACCTCGGGGACCGGCTGTCCCTGCTCCTGCCCTACCTGAGGAGGGCCGTGGACGCGCGCAAGACAGGCGTGAACGTGCTGCTTCACGGCCGCCCGGGGACCGGCAAGACCCAGCTCGCCCGGGTCCTGGGGTCCGAGTTGAACGCCCGGGTCTATGAAGTCGCCTGCCGGTCCGCGAACGGAGAGGCCCTGCACCGGGACGCTCGACTCCGCAACTACCTGCTCACCCAGTCCCTCGCGGCGCCCGGAGGGCCGGCCGTCGTGCTCTTCGATGAGGTCGAGGACGTGTTCCCGGACGCGTTCAGGATGTTCTTCAGCCATTCCCTGGGGGACGACAAGGCGTGGACGAACCGCCTTCTCGAAGACAACCCCATCCCTTCCATCTGGATCAGCAATACGATTGACCAGATCGACCCGGCCTTTCTGCGGCGCTTCTGCGTGGTGTTCGAGGTCCCGCGACCGCCCAGGCACGTCCGGCGGCGCATCCTCGCGGGGCACTTGCAGGGGATTCCCTGCGACCGCGACTGGCTGAACCAGGTGACCTACGACGAGCGGGCCACGCCCGCGGACCTCGAGCGGGCCGCGGACATCGTGCGAACCCTCGGGCCGGTCGAACCGACCGAGGTCCGGTCGAGGATCGAGCAGGTCCTGACCATGAACCTGAACGCGCGCCTCGGGCCGAAGCGCCCGGGCTACCGCCACGACCCCGCGCGATACGACCTCGGCATGGTAAACACGTCCATCCCGCTCCGCAGGCTCGTGGACACCCTGGGCGTCCGGCGTCGCGGGAGCATCTGCCTGTATGGACCTCCGGGCACCGGCAAGACCGCATTCGTGCATCAGGTCGGCTGGGAACTGGGGATCCCCGTCCTCCTGAAGCACGCCTCCGACCTGCTCGGCATGTGGGTGGGACAGTCCGAACAGAACATCGCGCGGATGTTCCAGGAGGCCCGCGACGAGAAGGCCATCCTGTTGCTCGACGAAGCGGACGGGTTCCTCCGGGACCGCCGCCGTGCCATGCACACCTGGGAGGTGACCCTGGTCAACGAACTCCTCGTCCAGATGGAGTCCTCCGACGGCCTCTTCTTCTGCTCGACGAACCTGTTGGACGATTTCGATGTGGCCGCGTTCCGGCGTTTCGCATTGAAGGTCCGGTTCGACCCGCTGACTGTGGACCAGCGGTGGACGGCGTTCCGGCGCCTGCTCCAGAAGGTCGGCCGGCGGGTCCCCGCTTCCCGCGCCTGTGGGGCCAGGGAGCGCCTGGACCGACTGGACGGCCTGACCCTCGGCGACTTCAAGGCCGTGGAAGAACGATACGACGTGCTGGGCCAGCGCCCCGTGCCGGAGGAGGTCCTGGATGCGTTGATCGAGGAACTCGACGTGAGGAAGAAAGGCCCGTCGCCCCGGCCGGAGTTCGGTTTCCGATGACGCCCGCGCCGGGGTTCAGACCCCGAGCCGGGCCGCCATCTTCTTCACCTCCTCGCGTATCTCGTCCCGCAGGGACTGCGGCTCCAGGACCTCGACCAGGGAGCCGTGGCCCAACAGCCAGGCCCGCAGGGCCGTCGTGTCCCGGACCGACGCCTCGACCAGCAGGCGCCCGTCTTTGAGTTCCGTGACCTCCTGGTCCCGGGACAACGGCGCCTCGACCAACGACGGGGCCACGACCGGGTCGAAGATCGCCCGCAGCCTCAGGTCTCGATCCCCGCGCAAGAACCCGAACGTCTCGGACCGAACGTAGCGGTCCAGCGAAAAGTCCCTCGGGACCGGGGCCGGCCTGTCGGTGACGTTGGCGTCCTCGAAGCGGTGCAACGCCAGTTGCACCACATCCTTGTAGTCCCACAGCGTGCAGACCAGGTATCCCACGATGTCCCGGTACACCAGGCCCAGCGGGTGGACCTCGTAGCGGCGGGCCTCGCCCTCGCCGCGCCTGCGGTACCTCACGTCCAGGACGCGCTCCTCGAACAGCCCGGTCTGGACCGCCTCCAGGACCCCGGGTTTCACGACCGGAGGCTCCCGCCGGACCCCGCCCGGCAGGACACGGACCTTGTCCGGCCAGGACCGCAGACCGCTTCCCTGCATCTGGTCCAGCCTCTCGCGCGCCAGGTCCAAGTGAGGGCGAAGGTGCTCGCGGGTCGCGGCCGGCAAGAGCCTGTCCAGGTGGTCCGACGCCATCCGAAACGCCAGGGCCGCGTGCAGGTCGAGCCCGGGGATGTCGAACGGGCTCGCCTCCTTCATCCAGGACCACCCGTAGGGCTTGTGGGTGTCGTCGGCGACGAGCGGGAAGACGCCCGCCAGGGTCTGGAGGTCCCGCTGCACGGTCCGGCGGTTCACCTCGAACCCCGCCCCGCGCAGGCGCGCCTCGATCTCCGCGGTCCCGATCTTGCGCGGCGCGCGCGGGATGAGGCGCAGCATCTCCCACTGGCGGACCATCGCGTCGGACATGGCGTGCGCTCCGGCCGCGGTTCGCAGGCGAGT
>DYKK01000201.1 GCA_020722625.1 Anaeromyxobacter dehalogenans | reverse complement strand
CGGCCCCGCGTCCGACGTGGTCCTGTCACTGACACTGAACCTGTCCACTGAATCTGCCCTCTGTCACGATATCGCCTGGAAGTCCGTGGTGATCTTGCAGATCGGTCGCGGAGTGGCGCGAGCAGTGCTCGCGTCTCCAGGGGAACCACGAAGAGACTATGTCGCGATCCTTGATAGTTTTTCAGTAGCCTCCGAGGAAGCGCTCGCGTCCCCAGGGGGCGTCATCCGTCCGGCGATTCCCGAGGGACGTCCAGCTGTTTCAGCAGGTATTCCAGGCTCTTCCGGTGGATGCCGGCCCGGCGCGCCGCCCTGGACACGTTCCCTCCCGTCGCGCGCAGCAGCCGCGTGAAGTAGCGCGTCTCGAACTCGCGCACGAGGCGCTCCTTGGCCTCCTTGTAGG
The DNA here is from genome assembly GCA_020722625.1 of Anaeromyxobacter dehalogenans. Lineage (GTDB taxonomy): Bacteria > Myxococcota_A > UBA9042 > DTJE01 > DTJE01 > DYKK01. The sequence continues at coordinate 5,867 of DYKK01000201.1, read as the reverse complement.
GCTCGTCGTACGACATGCGCAGGACGTCGTTCCCGTCCCCGGCCCCCCCCGGGCCCCGCACCTGGGGCCCGGGAACGTCCAGCGGCAGGGGCGTCCCGTTCGCGGGGGCCGCCAGGATCACCGCCCGCTCGATGAAGTTGCGCAGTTCGCGCACGTTGCCCGGCCATGGATATGTCTTCAATCTCTCCATGGTCTCCCAGGCCAGTTTGAGGGGCGGGCCGCCCCCGGCACGCCGCGCGACCTCGGCCAAAAAGTGCTCCACCAGCACCGGGATGTCGTCGGGCCGCTTGCGCAGGGGCGGGATCTCGATGTGGATCACCGCAAGGCGGTAGTACAGGTCCTCGCGGAACAGCCCCGCCTCGACCGCCCCCTGGAGGTCGCGGTTCGTGGCGCACAGGATGCGCACGTCCACCCGGACCGGCCGGTTCGCCCCCACGGGCTTGACCTCGCGCCGCTCGATGGCCCGCAGCAACTTGGGCTGCAACTCGCGCGGCAACTCCCCGACCTCGTCCAGGAACAACGTGCCGCCCGCGGCCTCCTCCATCGCCCCGATGCGCGTGCGCACCGCGCCCGTGAACGCCCCGCGCACGTGGCCGAACAGCTCGCTCTCGAGCAGGTCGTGCGGGCACGCGGAGCAATCGAAGACCACGAAGGGCCGGGGCCTCCGGGGGCTGAAACGGTGCAGGGCCTCGGCGACCAGCTCCTTGCCTGTGCCGCTCTCGCCCTGGATCAGGACGGTCGCGTCCGTGGGGGCGACTTTCTTCAGAATCGCGAATATCTCTCTCATCTCGATGGAACGGCCCACGAGGTCCCCGAAGCGGGTCTCCCGTGCCACCCCGATCTCGACCGTCTCGGTTCCCAGCCGGAACAGGAACCGCGTCTCGCCCATCTGGACCTCGGCCTCGGGAGGCAGGACCGCGTCCCGCACCCGCACGCCGGCCACGAAGACCCCGTTCTTGCTGTCCTCGTCCACGATCCGGTATCCGAGCGGGCCGAACTCGATGCGGGCGTGCGACCGGGACACCGTCGGGTCCGACAGCCGGAAGTGGCAGTCGGGCGCGGTCCCCACGAAGACCTGGCGCCGCTCGAACGAGCGTTCCAGGCCCGCGTCCGGCCCGCGGATCACCTTCAGGACGTACCGCCGCAGGGTCCACTGCTCGACGGGGATGTCCGCGTGGAGGGTGCGCGTCTCGTCGCGGCCCGTGTCCATCCGCCCCTCCCTCACCTCGATCCGGCCCCGAACCGCTCAGGGTCCCGCGGGCAACTCGATGGTCCCGAGTTCGACGACCTGGTCGGGCCGCACCTCGAAACGGATCGTCCTCATTGCGCCGTCGTCCTCGCGGGAACGGACCGTCAGGACATGCTCCCCGACCTGGACCGGGCGATCCACCACGTTTCCCCGCGCCTGCACGGGGGCATCGTCCAGGAAGACGCGCGCGTCCGCGGGGAAGAATCGGAACCTCAGGCGGCCGGAGGGCAGGCGGGACAACCGGACCTCCACCGCCCCTGGGGAATCCGGACCCACGGTCACCGAGGCGTCCTCGTGACCCGCGAGCCGCACGTCGAGCCTCATCACGCGGGACGCCGTCACGCCGACCACCAGGGGCGTCGTCCCCAGGCGTCGCGACCCGTGAAACACGTCCGCCCCCTCGGGGACGGAACGGACCTGGACGAGGCGGCGGGCTTCCGGCGCCGGGGCGGACTCTGGTTCCGCGGGAGGCCCCGTCTCGACCGCATCGCCGTCCAGTCCCCGGCGCACCGCGGTGTCCGACCCCGCATCCATGCCAACGACCCGCGCCTCGGTCCACGCGACCGCATCGTCCGTGCCCTCGCCGGACGGGGACGGGGTCGCGGCCATGAATCGCCCCAACCACCACATGCCCCCGGCCAGCCCCACGAGCAGCGCCACGGCCCCGACCACGTGCCACGCGGTGAAGCGGCCTTCCTGGGCGGCGCCGGGCGGGACCCCCGGCCCTTCCGCCGGGCGGGCCTCGACCGTACCCCGACCCTCGGCGACGGGCGCCTGCGCGGGCAACAGGCCCCGGGCCACGTCGTCCAGGCTCGGGCGGGCGTCCGCGGGGGGCGGGGCGGGCCCCTGGAGCGTGGCCATGAAGTCCGCCACGGTCCTCGCGGACACGGCCTTGCGCGCGGCGAACAGGTAGTCGGTCACCGCGTGGACGAACTCGTCCATCGTGGGGAACCGGTCGTCCGGGTCGCGGGCCATGGCCCGCATCACGATCCTCGCGAGGGTCGGGTCCAGCCACGGCGCGGCCTCCCCGATCGGGCGGGGTTCGCACCGGCGGACCTGTTCCAGGATCGCGACGTCTCCCTCGCCCTCGAACGGGCGCTCCCCGCACAGCATCTCGTAAGCGACCACGGCCAGCGAGAACTGGTCCGACCGGCCGTCCAGGTCCGCCCCGGTCACCTGCTCCGGGGACATGTACGCGACCTTGCCGTGCAACGTGCCCGGGACGCTGAAGGACAGGCGCGCCGTGGCCACGGCCACCCCGAAGTCGGTGATCTTGACCTGACCGTCATTTGAGATAAGAATATTCGCAGGGCTTACATCCCGGTGGACGAGCGCCAGGGGGCGCCCGGACGGGTCGCGCCGCGCGTGGGCATAGGCCAGTCCCTTGGCGGCCTCCACCAGCACGAAGAGCGCGATGTCCTCGGGCATGGACCGGCCGGCACGGTCCAGGCGGGCCAGGACCTCGCGCAGGTCCAGCCCTTCGACCCACTCCATGGCCATGTAGTAGCGGCCGTCCTCCTCCCCGACGTCGTGGACCTGGACGATGTTTCCGTGGGTCAGGAGCATCGAGACCCGCATCTCGTCCACGAACCGCTCGACGAAGCCGGACTCGCGGGCCAGGTGCGGCAGGACGGTCTTCAGGACGACCAGGCGGTCCACCCCGGCGACCCCGCGCTGCCGGGCCAGGAAGACCTCGCCCATCCCGCCGGCCCCGAGCGCGCGCACGACCTCGTAGCGACCGAAGGTCTTTTGCGCTTCGTCCATGGGCTCCCCTGGCGCACCGCGTGGCGGATTCTAGCAGGGGCGCGGGCTCCCGTCGAACCGCCGTCGAGCGTCAGGCGTCGTGCGAGCCGCCCGGACTTTCGGCCTCCCCCACGGGGTAAACGTGCTCGACCTCCGCGGCCAGGTCCCGCAGGGTCCCCGCGCGGATCGCGGCGCGGACCCGGGCCATCAGGCGCGAGAAGAAGTGGAGGTTGTGCAAGGTGTTCAGGACGCAGGCGAGGATCTCGTTCGAGAGGGTCAGGTGTCGCAGGTAGGCCCGGGTGTACGAGCGGCAGGTGGGGCAGTCGCACGCGGGGTCCGCGGGGGAGAGGTCCTCCCGGTGCGCGGCGTTCCGGATCGCCACGCGCCCGGCGCTCGTGAACAACAGCCCGTTGCGGCCCGCCCGTGTCGGGAACACGCAGTCCGCGAGGTCCACGCCCGCGAGCGCCGCCTGGATCAGGTCCTGCGGGGTCCCGACGCCCATCAGGTAGCGCGGCCGGTCCTCGGGGAGCCACGAGGCCGTGGCCTCGACCACGGGGATGCGGCGCTCCAGGGGCTCGCCCACGGACAGGCCTCCGATCGCGAACCCCTCGAAGGGGAGGGCCGTGACCTCGCCGGCGTGGCGCCGGCGCAGGTCCAGGTCCAGGCCCCCCTGCACGATCCCGAAGAGGGCCTGGTCGGGCCGGGAGCGCGCCGCCATCGCCCGCTGGGCCCATCGCGTGGTCAGGTCCATCGCGCGCTCGATCTCGTCGCGTCCGGCGGTGGATGGAGGACACACGTCGAGCACCATCGCGATGTCCGACCCCAGCGCCTCCTGCATGGCCACGACCCCTTCCGGGGTGAACTCGACCCGCGCCCCGTCCACGTGCGACCGGAACACCACCCCCTGCTCCGTGACCCGAGGAGCCTTTCCCCCCCGCCCCTCTCCGATCCCGCGGCCCAGGCTGAAGACCTGGAACCCGCCCGAGTCGGTCAGGATCGCGCCGTCCCAGTTCATGAAGCGGTGCAACCCCCCGTGCCGGGCCACGACCTCCACTCCCGGGCGCAGGGCGAGGTGATACGTGTTCGCGAGGACCAGCCCGTACCCGGCGGCGCGCACCTGCTCGGGCAGGACCCCCTTGACCGTGCCGGCGGTCCCGACCGGCATGAAGGCCGGGGTCTCGATGTCGCCGTGGGGCGTGGTCAGGCGCCCCACGCGCGCCCGGGAGCCCGGGTCCGTCGCCTCGACGCGAAAGGCGAATCCGTCCGCCATCCCTCCCTCCCGTGCGGCGGTCACGCGATCAGCATGGCGTCCCCGTATGAGTAGAAGCGATACCGCTCGCGGATCGCCTCCCGGTACGCCCGGAGCACCCGCTCGCGCCCCGCGAAGGCGGACACGAGCACGAGCAGCGACGACCCCGGCAGGTGAAAGTTGGTGACCAGGGCCGTCACCACGCGGAAGCGATGCCCGGGCCGGATGGTCAGGCCGGTCGTACCCCGCCCCGGCCGGATCGGACCGCCGCGCGCGCCCAGGGTCTCGAGGACCCGGACCACGGTCGTGCCCACGGCCACCACGCGCCGGTCCGATGCGAGGGCCTCGTTGACCGCGCGCGCCGTGTCGTCCGGGACCTCGAACGGCTCGGGGTCCACCTGGTGGAGCCGAATGTCCTCGACCCGCACGGGCTTGAACGTCCCGGGCCCGACGTGCAGGGTCACCGGCACGACCACCACCCCCTGCTCACGCAGGCGCGCCAGAAGGTCCTGGTCGAAGTGCAGACCGGCGGTGGGTGCGGCCACGGCCCCCGGGGCCCGGGCAAAGACGGTCTGGTAGCGCTCGCGGTCCAGGTCGTGACGGGAGCCGTCCTCGCGCCGGATGTACGGGGGGACCGGGACGCGGCCGTGGCATTCCAGGAGTTCGGCGCCGGTCATCCCGCGCGGGGCCGCCAACCTCAATCGCGCCTCGCCTCCGGCCGTCCTCGCCTCGACCCGCAGGCGGACGTCCGTCTCCGCCCCGTCGCGCCCGATCACGGCGAGCGTCGTGCCCGGACGCAGGCCCCGATGCGTGTGGATCATCGCGTCGAGCGTCTCACCCGCGACCCGCACCGCGAAGACCTCCACGAGCCCCCCCGTCTCCTTGCGCGCGAACAGGCGAGCGGGGATCACGCGCGTGTCGTTGACGACCAGGCAATCCCCGGGCCGCAGGAACCCCGGCAGGTCCTCGAACCGGGCGTGGGACCTCACCCCGCCGCGCCGGTCCAGGACCAGCAACCGGGACCCGGTCCTGCGTTCCGCGGGCACCTGGGCGATCCGGTCCTGAGGCAGCCGGTACTGGTAGGACTGCAGGCGAACTCTCGGCGGAATCCGGTCCACGGGGTCCCCCGGCGAGCCGGGGGGATTGTAGCGGAAACGCAAGGCCCGTCCGTCTTGGAGCCCTTGCACCCCCCTCGACGACTTCTCTAGAATCGTCGCAGGATTTTCACCTCGCGGCAGGCTGCGATGAAGACGCCCATCCCCGGGACCCTGGTCGTGTTCGGAGCGATGCTCGCGTGCGCCGGCGGGGGCGGGGCGGGGACGCCTGCGCCCGGATTGGACTCCGATTCCGGGTCCCCTCACGACGATTCCGGGACCGCGCCGGACGCGCCGCTTTCAGAACCGGACGCCTCCGTCGGCGACCCGGACCCAGACGAGGAAAGCCGCCTGTCCCCGGACGAGGCGTCCCCGGCCGAGCCGGGACCGGGCGCGATGGCCTGGGCCCGGGCGGGCTGGGCAGGGAGGGCCGAGAGGCTGGATTCGATGTCGGCCCACCGGCTCTCCAAGGATTCCCAGTCGGGCTGGGAGGACCAGTTGGTGCGGGCACAGAATTCGAAACAGCGGCGCA
>DYKK01000200.1 GCA_020722625.1 Anaeromyxobacter dehalogenans | reverse complement strand
GCCGGGTGCCTGCCCATGAACCGCTCGCACAGGAGGTCTCGCATGGGCACCACGAATCACCCTCGGGCCGGACGCTTCTTCGCCCTGGAACGCGCGGTCCAGGCCGCCGCCGTCTGCCTCGCCGTCGCCCGCAATCGCCCCGGGCTCCCGGGCGACCTCGCCTCCCAGGTCACGCGTGCCGCGGCCTCCGTCCCGCTCAACCTCGCGGAGGGGTCGGGACGCAACGGGCGGGACCGCATTCATCACTTCCGGATCGCCTACGCCTCGGCGCTCGAAGCGTCCGCGGCGCTGGACCTGCTGGGTCGTTGCAACCTGGTGGACGCCGGGACCGCAAGCCAGGCACTCGCCCTCCTCGACGAGGTCCGGGCCATGACGTGGCGGCTGATTCACGCGAAACGGCGATGACCGAGCCGCGACTCGGTGTCATCGTGGTTCCCCTGGAGACGCGAGCCCCGCTGCTCATCACCGCGGCGATGCCCCATCTGAAGAGCGCGACTTGGTCTCTTCGCAGTTCCCCTGGAGACGCGAGCCCCGCTCGCGCCACCTGCCCCATTGCAAGACCGCGACATGGTGGCTTCGTGCCTCCCTGGGGACGCGAATTCCGATTCGCGTCAGCCCCTTTTTCGTGTCCAACCCCGTTCCAGGTTCAGTGGACAGGTTCAGGAACCGTTTCAGTGACAGGGGACAGTGACAGTGACAGTGCCAGTGTCAGGCCCACGTTGGACGCGATGAGCGGGGCATTGCGGCGGCGTCAACCCCTCCCGCGCCCAAATCCCGCCCCGCGCGCCCTACGGTCCGACCGTCACGGTCACCGTGGCCTCGTCGCTGAAGAAGTAGCCGGTCGTGTTGTCCCCCGCATAGACGACCAGCCCGAACTGGTAGGTCCCCGCGACGTCGGGCGTGACCGTCACCTGGGGACCCGTGTCCCCGACGTTCAGGAACAGGCGGCTGCCCGCGGGCTTGTCCATCAGGAACCAGCGGAAGCCGTTGCTTCCCGTGGAGGGCAGGGCATACGTCCCCCCCGCGCTTCCCGACCCGTCGAGGACGAGCGGCTGGCCCGCCTTGGCGCCCGCGTAGTCCGCGGGAGTGCCCGGGTCCGCGGTCGGCAGGGTGACGCCCTCGAAGTCCTTGCGACCCTCCATGCGCACCGACGCGAACGTGTCGGAATCCGTGAGGGGGTCGAGGTACGTGATGTGGAGGTCTGCGTTGACCCGCGGCTGCTCGTAGTCCGTCCCGAACTCGATCACCAGGGGCAGCAGCCCATGGGCCGGGATCTCGGAATCGGCCTGCGGGAGATTCGTCACGCTGAAGGCGTCCGGACCGACGGTCGGCCAGGCCTTGATCACCTCGACTTTGCGGATCGTCAGGGGCCCGTTGCCCTTGTTCGCCACGACCACGGTCTTGCGGCGGGACTCCCCCTCGGGGGCGAAGAACACGAGCGAGTAGCCCGCCGGAGGGGCCACGTCAATCTCCCCCTTCGCGACGCCGCCGCACAAGGGGACCTCCTTCTGGCCCGGAACCGACGACGCGGTGGTGTACTCGAGCGTCAGGGTCCCGTTGACCCCCTTGGCGCCGGGGGCGGTGTACGTCACGGCCACGTCGAGCGAGGGGCGCATCGCGTTCAGGACCGCGGGCTCATTCCCGAGGGGTGTCCCCTGGTACGCCCCGCACCCGGTCCCGTCGTCCACCTGGCTCCCGCCCGCCTGGTACCACTGCACCGCGTAGGGACCCACGGCCGGGGTCACGGTGGGTTTCTTCACGCTCACCTGGCCGCCGCCGACCACCTGCACGGCCACGACCTTCGTGCAGGTCTCGCCCTCTTCGATCACCTGGCTGAAGTCCACGCACCCCATCCCCACCGCCTGGTCGGGATGGGACACCCGGATGTCGGCCTGTCCGGTCACGGACCCACGGATGAGGATCGAATACAGGGGCGTGTCCGGGTCGTTCGAATGGATGAGGATGCGATTCTCGTCGGGTTCCGCGTCCTTGGGGACGTAGCGGATCGTGAAGGTCGCCTCCTCGGCCCCCAACCCTGAGCCCGCCGGATAGATCGGCACGCCGACGTCCAGCGGCTTGAAGATGCTGAACTCGTCGTCGTTCTTGTGCTCGAGTTCGAGCGGCGCCGTGATCACCAGGGCGTCGGTTCCCGTGTTCGTCACCCGGAACTCCATGGTCCACGGCTGGCCGATGGGGGTCGTCGCGTTCACCGGGCCGGGACCCGTGTTCACCACGAGGTTCGGGGCGAGGGACTTCGGGGCCACCGTGGCCCGGAACTCCTTGAGGTCCGGGTCGTTCGACACGATCACGAGGGTCCGGGGCGCCCCGGCGCCGCCGCCGGGCGTGAACGCGATGTCGAACTCGATCCGATCGACCACGGCCCCCTCGGCGGGTTCGACGCTCCTCGGGAACGTCGCTCCGCGCAGGTCGAGCGCGAACTGGGGGTTGTCCCCGTCGAGCCGGATCTCGGTCACCCGGAGCGTCGCATCCCCGGCGTTCCGGACCTCGATGGTCTTCACCTCGGCCACCCCCGAGAACTCGATGGCCCCCTCGGAGAGCAGTTCTTTCGTGGCCTGGCCCGGGGACTTCACGAACACGGCGATGTCCGGGATGCGGGTCACGGACGCCTGGGAGCAGGCGAGGAGCGCCGCGCTCAGACATGTCGTCAGGATCAATGCGGCTCGCATCGGAACCTCCGCGACAGTGAAGAAGGCGAGCGAGGGTTCGCAGGGGGTCTTCCGAGGGTCACCGGTCCGTTTCCAGCCACCCCCCACGCCCGCGCCAGGTTCATTCCTTCAGACACAACGTCTTGTAGTAAATCTTGATCTCGTCGCCCGGCTGGGGCATGCACGTTCCCTTCTCGTCGAAGACCACGCTGTTGGACAGGCCGTCGTAGGTCCAGCCCGACGTGCACGACTGGTTGTTCACCCAGACCTTCACCGTGCCGGGGTCCGCGAGCCGTGTCAGGAAGAACTGGACCTTGAGCCCGAATGTGACCTCGCCGATGTCGGACATCGTCTGGTAATAGTCTGTGTCGCAAATGTCGCCGATGACGCCGTTTGTTTCCTGGGAGGTCTCGATGTACCGCTTGCCGGCCTCCGATTGATCGCATGTCGGTGGATTCGCCCCGACGATGGAATGGAAGTGGAACATGTTCACGTTATAGAAGCCCTTGATGTTCTTCAGGAAGTCGATATAGGTCGCCACGGCGCCGGGGCTCTGGTCCTCCTCGTCCGACAGGACGATGACCTCGAGTTGCGCGTCCTCTCGGACGAAGCCCTTGTTCCAGCCGCCGCAGGTCTGGTCCAGGCACCGGTAGGGGCACGAGGCCGCGTCCGGACACACGTTCTTGTTGTTCTTGCAATCCGCGTCCGAGTTGCAGGTCACGCCCGTGTCCGTGGTCAGGGGGGCGGACAGGGCGATCTGGGCGGCCGAGAGCCCGGCTTCCTGCTCGTCCGTGCACGGGCCGCTGAACCCGCCGCAGTGCGGCCCGCCGCTGCACCCGAGTTTCGCGAACTCGGCGAACTTCTCCTTGGTGCCGGTGGTGGGCGTCAGGAAGCGCGGCATCTTCTTCGCGTCCCCGTAGTTCAGCATCCCCATGACCGTGTCGTCCACCACGTTCACGCCCGTGACCCCCAGATGGTAGTCGTTGTTCCAGACCTTCGCGTTCTGGATGAAGTAGTCGAAGGCCGCGGCCAGCTGGTCCTGCTCGCCGCACATCGATCCCGAATCGTCAATCAGGAACAGGACGTCCACCTCCTGGCCCGAGACCTGCGTGAAGAGGTCCGTGTGCTCCGTCTCGAAGGTCCCCTCGCCCTTCAGGAGGACGTTGACCAGGGGCGAGGACGAGTCCGTGCTCTCGATCCGGGCGGTGCACTGGTCCACCCCTTCGTCCTGGGGCGCGTACGCCATCTCGAAGCAGACCGGCACCCCGGCCGACACGGTCTTGGGCAGGGGCGGGACGTTCTTCTTCTTGAACTCGGGCGAGCAGCCGGCCGTGGAGATGTTCGAGATCGTCAGGGGCGCCGTCCCGCTGTTGTAGATGCAGATCTTGTGTGTCTTCGAATAGCACCCGATGGTGACCACACCGAAGTCCAGCTCGCCCGGCAGGACCGAGATCTTGGCCACGCCGCTCTGGCCCTGGAGGTTCGGCTGACACCCGGGCATCCCCGGCAGTCCGCCGCCCGAGCAGGCGGGAACCGTCTTGGACTGCTTCAACTGCGAGTCGTACACCTGGACGCTGAACAGGGCCACGTAGCTCATCAACTGGGCGAAGATGGACTCGTTCTGCGGGGGGGTGAAGCGGATCTTGAAGTCCAGGCTGCCCTTGGGCTTGAGCCCGTTCTGGACCGCGGGGGGAAGGCCCAGGATGGTGAAGACCTGAGACAGGGTCCCCTTGCCGGGCTCCGAGCAGGTCGTGGACAGGCCCATGAGCCCCGTGCAGTCCTCGACCCGGGCCGTCTGGAACGAGCAGTACCCCGTCCCGTTGTTGACGAGTTTCATCGTCATCTCTTTGTAGTAGCCCTTCGGGACCACGCCGTAGTCCAGTTTCCCCGGGGTCAGGACGGGCTCGCAGGTCGGGGTCCCGCCGCGCGTGGCCTTCAGGTCCACGGTCACCGTGGGGTTTGATGCATCGTTGGACCGGATCACGAGATGGGCGGTGGCGGTCCCGCTCGCGGGTCCCTTGTTCGTGAACTGAACGACAACGCCCCGGCTCTCGTTGCCATGGATCACGCAGTCCTCGGGCTGGTCCGTGCAGTCGGTGGCGGGGTCGAACGCCGGAAGGGTCGGCTTGAACGCGGGGTCCGCCACGATTGCGAACTCGCCGAGGGCGTCGTTCTCGATGGCGATCGCCGCGGTGAACCGGAGGTCCCCGTTGCCGAGGTTCTGCACCGTCATCGTCTGCTCACCCGTGATCATCTGACCGATGGTGCCGAAGTCCACGGGGTTCGGAAAGACGCCGATGAGCGGGGCCGCGACGCGACCGCGGATCGCGATCTGGACGGGGTTGTACAGGGGGTCGTTGCTCGGGATCAGGAGCCAGCCGATCGGCTCGCCGGTGTCCGCGACGGCCTTGGCCGGTGTCCAGGTGACCTGGAAGGTGCGGGAGGTCGGGAGGTCCGCGACCTGCGGGTGGTTCGGATACTCGTCGGACTTCAGTTTCCACTCCTCGGGGGGCATCGTCTCCGCGGGGTTGCCGTCGGCATCCGCCAGGCCGAGGTCCTCGTTGCTCCCCGGCCCGAACGTGACCCCGCCGGCCGGGATCACGAGCATCGAATCCTCGGGATCGACCGAGAAACCCTGGTTCTCGACGGTCACCGTCTCGGTCCGCCTCTCGCTCAACGGGACGTCCCCGAAGTGGACCTCGCCCGGAAAGGCCACGATCTTCGGCCCCACCTCCTGGCCGTGAAGGTTGCAGGTGGCGATGTTCTTGACCCCCTTGGTCTCGGTGTCCACGACCAGGTAGCCGTCGTCGCCCCCGCCGCCCGTGGGCCGGTACTCATAGACGAGCCCCAGGAACTCCCCCGGTTTGAGGGTCACGGGGAAGGTCCCGCCGCCCTGGATCACGGGGTCGCCGACCTGGTGGAAGTCCTGGCTGGAATCCACGCGCAGGTAGGGGAGCCGATCGATGACGATGTCGTCGGACCCGTCGTTGCGCAGGACCAGGTCGCGGGGCGGACTCGCGTCGCCGCTTCGGACCTGGCCGAAGTCCAGGGGATTCGGGTCGCAGGTCAGGGAGGCGACCTGGGCGAGGGCGTACAGCGGGATGCGGCTCAGGTAGTTCTGGGATGCGACGTTGTGATGGACGAGGATCGCGCCCTGGTCGGCCTGGGAATCCTGCGGGTTGTAGTGGACCTGGAGGGTCACGGACTCCCCGGGATTCAGTTCCTGCACCTCGAGCGAATCGAAGGTGAACTCGGGGCTGGTCCCGGCCTCCAGCTCAAGTTTTTCGATGCGGATGACCCCGCCGGTTCCGGCGTGCTTCAGGGTGACGGTACGATGGACGGTGTCGCCCTTGTTGACGGTCCCGAACGAGACCGTCGGGGGATTCACCGACAGGATCAGGTCCGACGAGACCCGACCGCTGCTGCACGTCTGGGCCGCAAAGGCCGCGGCCAGCAAGGTGATCAACGATCTGATACCGGTGCTCATCGCCCGAACCTCCTCATGTGCCCATCGACCTCTTTCTGGCCCACCCACCATCTTTTTGGCCCACCCACCCACCCCCTCCAACCACCCGCCAGGCCCGCCCACCACCCCCGCCTAAC
>DYKK01000199.1 GCA_020722625.1 Anaeromyxobacter dehalogenans | reverse complement strand
GGACGGATCGGAACTGGGCCAGAATCCGCCACCAGATTTCACAACGCACTGACCCTGTTGGCTTTGACGCGGATCCTCATTCACCACTATCTCACGTCGGCGGGTCTGCAGCTTCAATCCGAAATCCGAAATCCGAAATCCGAAATCCTGATTCGCCGCCCTCAAGGCGGCGAATCAGGGGGAATTTACTTCTCCCCCGGTTTCTGCTAGGTTTCACGCGTTTTCCTCGGGCGGGCGCGCCATGGACGACGTGAGGATCGAGACGATTCAGGATCGAGTGGGGCAGGTCGTGACGCTCCGCGGCTGGCTCGCGGCGCGCCGGTCCAGCGGCAAGATCCACTTCCTCCAGGTCCGGGACGGGACCGGCGTGATCCAGTGCGTCATGGTCCGCTCCCAGGTGTCCGACGACGAGTTCCAGGCCGCGGACCACTGCCCCCAGGAATCGAGCGTCGAGGTCGGGGGCACGGTGCGGGCGGACCCGCGGTCGCCCATCGGATACGAGGTGGACGTCACGTCCTTCCGGGTCGTTCATGAGTCCGAGCCGTACCCGATCACCCCCAAGGAACACGGGACCGCCTTCCTGATGGAGCACCGGCACCTGTGGATCCGGTCGCGCCGGCAGCACGCGATCCTCCGGGTCCGGGCCTCGCTGATCAAAGCGATTCGCGATTATTTTGATTCACATGGTTTCCTGCTCGTGGACACGCCCATCCTGACCCCGGCCGCGTGCGAGGGCACCACGACCCTCTTCGAACTCGGCTACTTCGGGGACAGGGCGTTCCTGACCCAGAGCGGCCAGTTGTACAACGAGGCCACGGCCGCGGCCTTCGGGAAGGTCTATTGCTTCGGCCCGACCTTCCGCGCCGAGAAGTCCAAGACCCGCCGCCACCTGACCGAGTTCTGGATGGTGGAGCCCGAGATGGCCTTCTGCGACTTCGAGCAGAACATGGCCGTGGCCGAGGACTTCCTGGTGTCCATCGTGGCCCGGGTGCTCGACGAGCGCCGCCGGGAACTCGAGGTCCTCGAGCGCGACACCCGCCCGCTGGAGGCCGTCCGGAAGCCGTTCCCCCGCCTCCACTACGAGGAGGCCGTCCGCCTCTTGCACGAGAATGGGAGCGACCTCCAGTCCGGAGACGACTTCGGAGGCGACGACGAGACGATCCTCACCCGGCTCTTCGACCGCCCGATCATGGTCCACCGCTTCCCGGCCGCGGTGAAGGCGTTCTACATGAAGCGCGACCCGGACGACCCCCGGTACGCCCTGGGCGTGGACGTCCTCGCCCCCGAGGGATACGGCGAGGTCATCGGAGGGGGACAGCGCGAGGACGACCTCGAGACCCTCCGGGCCGCGATCCGCGCGCACGGCCTGCCCGAGGAGGCCTTCCGGTGGTACGTGGACTTGCGGCGGTACGGGTCGTTCCCGCACTCGGGCTTCGGGCTGGGGGTCGAGCGGACCCTCGCGTGGATCTGCGGGCTCCCCCACGTGCGCGAGACGATCCCGTTTCCCAGGATGCTCGAAAAGATCTGGCCGTGATTCGGGTTCCCGATGCGCTCTCCGATCCTGGTTCTGGGCCAGTACGAGGTCGGCGACCTGATCGCGACCGGCGGGATGGCCGCGGTCTATCGAGCGCGCGTCGCCGGCCCCATGGGCTTCGAGAAGCCGGTCGCGATCAAGGTCCTCCTGGACGAGGCGGCCCAGGACGAGGACACCGTCCGGATGTTCATTGACGAGGCGCGGCTCGGCGCGCGCCTGTCGCACCCGAACATCGCGTCGGTCCTCGACTTCGGCGAGGCGGACGGACGGTTCTACCTCGCGATGGAGTACGTGGACGGGGTCAGCCTGTCCGCGCTCCTGAAGCACCTCCAGCGCGGCAGGAACCCGAGGCCCCTCGACGGGCGGGCGGCCCTCTTCATCGCGCAGGGCGTGCTGCGCGCCCTGTCCTACGCCCACGACCTGAAGGACGCGAACGGCCGGCCGATCGGGGTCGTCCACCGGGACGTGAGCCCCCAGAACATCCTGCTGGACCGCTCCGGCGCCGTGAAACTGTGCGACTTCGGGATCGCGACGGGCGCCCATCGCGTCGAGAAGACCCAGGCCGGCCTCGTCAAGGGCAAGGCGGCCTTCATGTCCCCGGAGCAGGCCGCGGGCGAGCGCCTGGACGCGCGATCGGACCTGTACTCGCTCGGCGTGACGCTCGTGGCGATGCTGGGCGGCATGCCTTCGTCGGACGATCAGGCCCGGGGCTTCGATGCGGGGCGCGTGGATGCGCTCGACTGCCCGGACGCCCTGAAGCCCCTCCTCAAGAAGACCCTGTCGAGGAAGCCCTCGGACCGCTTCCAGTCCGCGGCCGAGTTCTCGAAGGCGCTCGTGGACGCGGGCCTGGACCCCGGCGAGGCGGGGCGCCTGGCCCTGGTCGAGGCGATCGAGAAGGTCCCCGCCCCGAAACCGAAGTCCCGCAAGGACTCGAGGCGCGAAAAAGGTGTCCAATCCGCGCCCCCGGCCGGGACCGACCGGGGATACCGCAACCTGCTGTTCGTGGTACTCGGCTTCCTGCTGGCGGCGTTGATCCTCGCCCTGGTCGGCGTCAGGCTCCTGGAACCTTGATCCGTCAGGAAACCCGCGAGCCGGGCTTGACAGGCTTCGACGGGTGCAGAACCGCAAGCGCCCCGTCGTCCGAGGCGGCGAGGATCATCCCGCGGCTCTCGACCCCGAAGACCTTGCGGGGTTCCAGGTTCGCCACGATCACGACCTGGCGGCCCAGGAGGTCCTCCGGGCGGACGTGCTGCGCGACCCCGGCCACGACCTGCCGGGGCTCGGCCTCGCCCAGGTCCACGAGCAGGCGCAGGAGTTTCTTCGACCCCTGGACGGGCTCGGCCAGCACCACGGTGCCCGCGCGCAGGTCGAGCCGGCGGAAGTCCTCGTAGGAAACCGTCGCGCTCGTGGGCGTCCCCGGTTCCTCGCGGGCCGGCGATTTCGCCGGTTCCGCGACCTCCTTGGGGACCTCGAAACGCGGGAACGGGGGGCCGGCCAGCGTGACCTCGGCCCCGGTCGCGAGCCCGCCCCAGCGCAGGTCCTCGACCCTCCGGACCGGCCCGCCCGCGCCCATCTCGCGCAGGAGGGCCTCCACCTTGCGGGGCATCACGGGCCACAGCAGGGTCAGGACGAACCGCAGCCCCTCCAGGGCGTGCCGCACCACGTGGCCGGCCCGCGCCGGGTCCGTCGCGACCGCCTTGAACGGTTCGGTCTCGGTCAGGTAGCGGTTGATTCGCCGGGCGAGGGCCATCGTGGTCTCGATCGCGGCCTCGATGCGCAGGTCCAGGACGAGGCGGCGGACCTCGCCGGGCAGGGCCTCGGCCTGGGCGCGCACCGCCGCGTCGGGTCCGGCCTCGGGCCCGGCCTCGGGCACGCGCCCGCCGAAGGACCGCTGCACGAGCCGCGCGAGCCGGTTGGCCAGGTTTCCGAGGTCGTTGCCGAGGTCGTAGTTGTGGCGCTTCAGGAACGCGACCTCCGAAAACGAGGCGTCCAGCCCGACCACCATCTCGCGCATCAGGAAGTAGCGCAGGGAATCCACCCCGTACCGGTCCTTCAACGACAGGGGGTCCACCACGTTGCCGAGCGACTTCGACATCTTGGTCTGATCGACTAGCCACCACCCCGTGGCCACGATGTGACGCGGGAGCGGCAGGTCCAGCGCCATGAGCATCGTGGTCCAGTACACGCTGTGGGTGGTCAGGATGTCCTTGCCGATCAGGTGGTGGACCCCGCCCCACAGGCGCCGGAAGCGCTCGTCGTCCCGGTACAGGCCGATGGCGCTCACGTAGTTCATCAGGGCGTCGAACCACACGTACGTCACGAAGTCCCGGTCAAACGGGAGTTCGATGCCCCACGACAGCCTCGCCTTGGGCCGCGAGATGCACAGGTCCCCGAGCGGCCTCGCCAAAAACCCCAAGACCTCGTTTCGGCGCGACTCGGGCCGGATGAAGTCCGGGTGGTCCTCGATGTGTCGGACCAGGGCGTCGCGGTACTTCGACATCCGGAAGAAGTAGTTCGCCTCCTTCAGGCGGAACACCTCCCCGCCGCTCTCCGGGCACCGCCCGTCCACCAGTTCCTCGGCCGAGAAGAACTTCTCGACGCGCGGACTGTAAAATCCTTCGTACTCGCCGAGGTAGATCTCGCCCTTTTCCCACAGGCGCTGGAGCGCCTCCTGCACGATGGCCGCATGGCGGGGCTCCGTGGTCCGGATGAAGTCGTCGTTCGCCACGTCGAGCGTCGCCCACAGGTCGCGGAAGTGGGCCTGCATCTCGTCGCAGTGGGCCTGCGGGTCCACGCCGCGCTTGCGCGCCGCCTCCTCGACCTTCTGCCCGTGCTCGTCCACCCCTGTCAGGAAGTACGTTTCGTCGTCAAACAGACGATGGTAGCGCATCAGCACGTCCGCGAGGACCGTGCAGTAGGCGTGCCCGATGTGCGGGCGGTCGTTGACGTAGTAGATCGGGGTCGTCACGTAAAAGACATCGCTCACGGGAAGACCTCCAGGTCCGGGATACGGCCCCCCGGCCGCCCACGCGCCCCGGGTCAGATCGCCTCGGTCACGGACTTCGCCTGCAAGAACAGGAGCAGGTAGTCGCGCCCGCCCGCCTTCGAATCCGTGCCGGACAGGTTGAACCCGCCGAACGGGTGGACGCCCACCAGGGCGCCCGTGCACTTGCGGTTGAAGTAGAGATTCCCGACGAAGAACTCGCGGCGGGCCTGTTCCAGATGCGCCCGGTTCCTCGAATACACCGCCCCGGTCAGGCCGTAGTCCGTGTCGTTCGCGACGGCGATGGCCTCCTCGAAGTCGCGCGCCCGGAGGCACGCCAGAACCGGTCCGAAGATCTCCTCCTGCTCGATGCGGGCGCCGGGCTTCACGTCCCCGATGACCGTGGGCTCGATGAAGTACCCCGGCCGCTCGATCCGGCGGCCCCCGCACAACAGCGTCCCCTCGCCCTTCCCGACCTCGATGTACTTGAGGATCCCGTTCATCGCGGACTCGGTGATGACCGGACCCATCGTGTGGGCCGGGTCCTTGACCGGACCGACACGGATGGCCTTGGCGCGCGTCACGACGTCCTCGACGACCCGGTCGTAGATCGCATCCACCAGGATGGCCCGCGAGCACGCCGAGCACTTCTGCCCCTGGAACCCGAAGGCCGAGGTCACGATCCCCGCGGCCGCGGCCTCGAGGTCCGCGTCCTCGTCCACGATGATCGCGTCCTTGCCGCCCATCTCGGCGATCACGCGCTTGATCCATTTCTGGCCCGGCGCGACCTTCGCCGCGAGTTCGCTGATGCGCAGCCCGACCTCCTTCGACCCGGTGAAGGCGACCATCCGCGTGAGCGGGTGGCCCACCAGGAAGTCCCCGATCGCCCCGCCCGACCCCGGCAGGAACTGGAGGGCGTTGTCCGGCAACCCCGCCTCCCGCAGGATGTCCAGCAGGTACCACGCGATCACCGGCGTCGCGGACGCGGGCTTCAGGACCACGGTGTTCCCCGCGGCCAGGGCCCCCGTGGTCATGCCCGCCGTGATCGCGAGCGGGAAGTTCCACGGGGGGATGACCACCACCACCCCGAGCGGCAGGTAGGTCAGCTCGTTGCGTTCGCCCGGAAGCGGCGCGACGGGCTGCGGCCCGCCGTAGCGTTCCGCCTCGCGGGCATAGAACTCGCAGAAGTCAATCGCCTCGGCCACGTCCGCGTCCGCCTCGATCCACGACTTGCCGGCCTCGAGGACCTCGACCGCGTTCAGTTCGAACCGGCGGCGGCGCATGAGGTTCGCGGCGCGCAGCAGGACCGAGGCCCGCGCCTCCGGGGTCCAGCGCGAGTACTCGCGAAAGGCATCGTACGCGGCCCGGATGGCCTGGTCGGCCATCTCGGGCGTGGCGCTCGCCGCGTATCCCACGACCTGGTCCGGCTCCGAGGGGTTCAACGAGGTGATCGTCCGGTCCGTCATGACCTCGCGCCCCCCGACCCAGGCCGGGACCCTTGCCCCGAAGCGGGCCTCGACCGCCGCGATGGCGCGGACCTGGGCCTCGCGATTCCGGTCGGACGAGAAATCGCTCAACGGATCGTTTCGGAACTCCGTCACCATGGCCGGACACCTCCTGGTTGTGACGCCGGGTCCCTTCCCGGCGGGGCGGATTATAGGGGCGATGAGGGGGCGAGTAAACCGAAACGACGAGTCCAGAATCCGCCACCAGATCCTGCCGCTCAGGCGGGCCGTTGAACGGCGGAGGGACAGTGAGAGGGGACGAGTTCAGTGACAGGCGACAGGGTCAG
>DYKK01000198.1 GCA_020722625.1 Anaeromyxobacter dehalogenans | reverse complement strand
CGGATGAGCGAGACGCTGGAGGCCATGGCGCGGGCGCTGTTCCAGTCCTGGTTCGTGGACTTCGACCCCGTGCGCGCCAAGGCCGAGGGCCGTGACACCGGCCTTCCCCCGCACCTGGCGGACCTCTTTCCCGACCGCTTCGAGGAGTCGGAACTGGGCGAGATCCCGGCGGGGTGGCGGGCTGGCACCTTCGGCCAGGTCGCGGTGAACCCGCGCCGCGGGATCCAGGCCGACGACATCGACCCGGCAACGCCGTACATCGCGCTCAAACACATGCCCAAGCGGTGCATCGCCCTGTCGGACTGGAGCAATGCGGACGGCATCGGGAGCAACAAATCCGAATTCAAGCGCGGCGAGATCCTGTTCGGGAAGCTGCGGCCCTACTTCCACAAGGTCGGCATCGCGCCTGTCGATGGCGTGTGCTCGACGGACATCGTCGTCGTGGCGCCCAAGGACGATGCCTGGTTCGGTTTCGTGATGGGCCACGTGTCGAGCGCCGAATTCGTGGATTACACGAACGCCGGCTCGACGGGGACGAAGATGCCGAGAACGAGTTGGAGCGAGATGGCGAGGTATCCGCTTGCCGTGCCTCCCGAACCTCTCGCCCAGGCGTTCGACCTCCGGACTCGTGCGATCGCAGAACGCATCGTGGCGATGGTCCATGAGTCCCGCACCCTCGCCTCCCTCCGCGACACGCTACTTCCGAAGCTGGTTTCGGGCGAACTGCGCGTGACCCCCATCGACCGATTCGAGAAGGAGATCGCATGAGCAAGACGACCCAACGGCAACACGCGCAGGCCCGCATCGAGTCCCTGAAGGTCCGGAACTTCCGCGCACTGCGGGACGTGGAGTTCAAGGGCCTGACGCCCCTGACGGTGCTGCTGGGCCCGAACGGCAGCGGCAAGTCGACCGTGTTCGACGTGTTCGCGTTCCTGGCCGAGTGCTTCGAAATGGGCCTGCGACGCGCCTGGGACAAGCGGGGCCGCGCCAAGGAACTGAGGAGTCGGGGGGCGGAAGGGCCCGTGTCCATCGAGCTGAAGTACCGCGAACAAGGGTTCCCGATGATCACCTACCACCTCGCGATCGACGAACGCGAAAACGGGAGCCCCGTGGTGATCGAGGAGTGGTTGCAGTGGAAGCGGGGCGCCCACGGGCGCCCGTTCAAGTTCCTGGACTATCGCAAGGGACACGGGAGGGCGGTCAGTGGGGAACTGCCTGACGAGCGGGATCGCCGGGCCGATGTGCCCCTGAAGTCCCCGGACCTGCTGGCGGTGAACGCCCTGGGTCAGTTCGCGGAGCACCCTCGTGTCGCGGCGCTGCGCGACTTCATCACGGGGTGGTACGTGTCGTACCTCGCGGCCGACAGCATGCGCGGCCAGCCCGAAGCCGGGCCGCAGGAACGCCTGACCAAGACGGGCGACAACCTGGCCAACGTCATCCAGTTCCTCGGGGAACGGCACCCGGAGCAGTTGGAGCGCATCTTCGAGGTGCTGCGCCGACGGGTGCCCCGGATCGAGCGCATCCTGTCCGAGACGATGCCGGACGGGCGACTCCTGCTCCAGATCAAGGACGCCCCGTTCAGCCACCCGGTCATGGCCCGGTTCGCATCGGACGGGACGCTGAAGATGCTGGCGTACCTGGTACTGCTGTACGACCCGAGCCCGCCGCCGTTCATCGGCATCGAGGAGCCCGAGAACTTCCTGCACCCCCGCCTGCTGCCCGACCTTGCCGAGGAGTGCCGGGCCGCCAGTGAACGCACCCAGTTGCTGGTGACAACGCACTCGCCGTTCTTCCTGAACGCGTTGCGCCCGGAAGAGGTCCGGGTGCTGTGGCGGGACGATCAGGGCTACTCCAAGACCCTGTGTGCCGGGGACATCGCCAGCATCCGGGCGCATGTGGACGCGGGCGCAACGCTGGGTTACCTGTGGATGGAGGGCCGCCTCGGTGCGGGCGACCCGCTGGTCCGTTCCGGGGCTCCCTCCGACGCGGGGGCCAGGCGATGAGGGTCGAGTACGTCGAAGTCCTGGTCGAGGAACCGTCCATGGAGGAGGCGCTTCGCGTGCTTCTTCCGAAGATGCTGGGATCGGTGCCCTTCGAGGTCTTTCCCTTCCAGTGCAAGGACGAACTGCTGAAGCGCCTGCCCCAGCGAATGAGGGGCTACGCGAACCGGATCCGCGCTGATTCCTGGTTTCGCGATCACGCCCGTGTCGTGGTGATTGTCGATCGCGACGACGACCGGTGCGCGGAATTGCGGCGGCGGATGGACGCCATTGTGGCCGACGCCGGCCTGGTCGTTCGTGTGCCCCTCGCCGGTTCCAACTGGACCGTGGTCAACCGCCTGGCGATCGAGGAACTCGAAGCGTGGTACTTCGGGGACTGGGCGGCGGTCCGGGCGGCCTATCCGAAAGTGCCGACGACGATCCCGTCCCGGTCCGGTTTCCGGGATCCGGACGCTGTTGCCGGCGGGACGTGGGAGGCCTTCGAACGCGTGCTGAAGCGAGCCGGGTACTTCAAGACCGGGTTGCGCAAGATCGAGGCCGCCAGGGCGGTCGCGTCGCAGATGGACCCCGGGCGCAACACGTCCTCCAGCTTCGGCAAGCTGCGGGAGGTACTCGTGGAAATCGCGGGGGCCTGATGGCATCGGCCGGGAAATCCCATGGCGCGGAAACGCGAAAGCCGCCCCGGAGGACGGCTTCGCATCTCCTTCCACGCGTGGTGGATGAGCCACCGATAGGTTCGGCAGTGCCGTCGCGTTTGTCAATTTCGAAGTTTCGGGCGGACCGAACGGACGGAAGGAGGCGCTCGTGAGCGGATTCGAGTCCGTCGTCGAAGAGGCGGCCCTCGCCTGGTTCGCGGACGCGGGATGGACGGTCCTCGGCGGTGCGGAGATCGCCCCCGGCGAGGCCGGGGCCGAGCGGGACCACTACGGCCAGGTGTTCCTGGAGCGCAGGACTCGCGCGGCCCTGGCCCGCCTGAACCCGGCCCTACCCGCCGATTGCCTGGACGACGCGTTCCGACGGCTGGCCCGACCCGAGGGCGCGACGCTCCTGGACCGCAACCGCGCCACGCACCGGATGATCGTGGACGGCGTCACGGTCGAGTACCGGAACGCGGACGGCGACATCCGGGGGGCCCAGGCCAGGGTGATCGACTTCGACGACCCGTCGAACAACGACTTCGTCGCGGTCAACCAGTTCACGGTGGTCGAGGACAAGCGCGAACGGCGGCCCGACGTCGTGCTGTTCGTGAACGGGCTGCCCCTGGCCGTGATCGAGTTGAAGAACGCGGCGGATGAGGACGCGACCATCTGGACGGCGTTCGCACAACTCCAGACGTACAAGGCCGAGATCCCTTCCCTGTTCACGACCAACGCACTGTTGGTGGTGTCGGATGGCGTGCAGGCCCGCGTCGGAACGTTGACGGCCGGGCGGGAGTGGTTCAAGCCCTGGCGGACCATCGATGGCGATGCCGTGGCGGACGCGAAGCTCCCGGAACTCCAGGTCGTGATCGAGGGGGTCTTCGCCCCCGGGCGGTTCCTGGACCTGGTGCGCGACTTCATCGTGTTCGAGGACTCGGGTGGTGGGGCCGTGGCCAAGAAGGCCGCTGGCTACCACCAGTTCCACGCGGTGCGTGTGGCCGTGGGCGAGACCCTGCGAGCGGCCGAACTGCACCGGGCGGCACACGGGGTCCGGGAGGAGGCGCCGGGCTACGAGTCGGGTCGCCGGCCTGGCGGAAAGCCCGGGGACCGGCGGATCGGGGTGGTGTGGCACACCCAGGGCTCGGGGAAGAGCCTGACCATGGTGTTCTACGCCGGCCGGATCATCCGGGAACGGGCTATGGAGAACCCCACGGTCGTCGTGCTGACGGACCGGAACGACCTGGACGACCAGCTCTTCGGGACGTTCTCGCGGTGCAAGGAGCTACTGCGCCAGCCCCCGGTGCAGGCCGACAACCGGGCTCACCTGCGGGAACTCCTGGCGGTTGCCGCCGGCGGCGTCGTGTTCACGACGATCCAGAAGTTCTTCCCCGAGGAGAAGGGGGACCAGCACCCGACGCTGTCCGCCCGCCGCAACATCGTCGTGATCGCGGACGAGGCGCACCGGAGCCAGTACGACTTCGTGGACGGCTTCGCCCGGCACATGCGGGACGCCCTGCCGAACGCCTCGTTCATCGGGTTCACGGGCACGCCGATCGAGCTCCAGGACGCGAACACCCGGGCAGTCTTCGGGGACTACATCAGCGTCTACGACATCCGGCGGGCCGTCGCGGACGGCGCGACCGTGCCGATCTACTACGAGAGCCGCCTGGCGAAGCTGGCGCTGAACGAGGCCGAGCGTCCCCGGATCGACCCGGACTTCGAGGAGGCCACCGAGGGCGAGGAGGTCGAGCGCAAGGAGAAGATCAAGACGAAGTGGGCCCAGCTCGAGGCGGTCGTCGGCGCCGAGAAGCGTCTGGGCCTGGTCGCCCGCGACATCGTTGAGCACTTCGAGAAGCGCACCGAGGTCCTGGACGGGAAGGGCATGGTCGTCTGCATGAGCCGCCGGATCTGCGTGGACCTGTACCGCGAGCTGGTCCGCCTGCGCCCTGCATGGGACGGAGCGGATGACGAGCATGGCTCGATCAAGGTCGTCATGACCGGCTCGGCCTCGGACCCGGTGGACTGGCAGGGGCACATCCGGAACAAGCCCCGACGCGAGGCTCTCGCGAAGCGATTCCGCGACCCGGCGGACCCGTTCCGGTTGGTCCTCGTCCGCGACATGTGGCTGACGGGGTTCGACGCCCCGAGCCTGCACACGATGTACGTGGACAAGCCCATGCGAAGCCACGGATTGATGCAGGCCATCGCTCGGGTGAACCGGGTGTTCCGGGACAAGCCGGGCGGCCTGGTCGTGGACTACCTGGGCCTGGCGCACGAACTGAAGGCCGCGCTGGCGACCTACACGGAGAGCGGCGGCACGGGTCGCACGGCGCTCGACCAGTCCGAGGCCGTCGCCGTGATGCTCGAGAAGTACGATGTCTGCCGTGGCCTGTTCCACGGCTTCAACTGGTCGAAATGGACCGCCGGGACCGCACAGGAGCGACTGGGCCTGCTGCCCACCGCGCAGGAGCACATCCTGGCGCTGGAGAAGGGGAAGGAGCGTTGCGTCAAGGCGGTTCGCGAGCTGTCGCTGGCCTTCGCCCTGGCCGTGCCCCACGAGGAGGCCCTGCGGATCCGCGACGACGTGGCCTTCTTCCAGGCGGTCCAGGCCGTGCTGGCCAAGCGCGCCCCTGGCGACGCGCGCCCCGAGGAGGACATCGACCACGCGGTGCGGCAGATCATCTCGCGGGCCGTGGCACCCGAGGGCGTCGTGGACATCTTCGCCGCCGCCGGCCTGGAGAAGCCCGACATCTCCATCCTGTCCGACGAGTTCCTGGCCGAGGTCCGGGGCATGCCGCAGAAGAACCTGGCGGTTGAGATGCTGCGGAAACTCCTCCAGGGCGAGTTGCGGACCCGACGGCGGAAGAACGTGGTCCAGGCCCGGTCGTTCGCGGAGATGCTGGAACAGACCATCCGGCGCTACCAGAACCGCGCCATCGAAGCCGCCCAGGTCATCGAGGAACTGATCCGGCTGGCCCGCGAGATGCGCGAAGCGAACGCCCGCGGCCAGGCCCTGGGGCTGTCCGAGGACGAAGTTGCCTTCTACGACGCCCTGGAGACGAACGACAGCGCCGTCAAGGTTCTGGGCGACGAGACCCTGCGGACGATCGCGCAGGAACTTGTGGCGACGGTTCGCGGCAACGTGACGATCGACTGGACCTTGCGGGAGAACGTGCGCGCGCAACTCCGGGTCCTGGTGAAGCGGATCCTTCGGAGGTACGGCTACCCGCCGGACAAGCAGGAGAAGGCCACGCAGACGGTGCTGGAGCAGGCCGAGGTGCTGTCGGGAGCGTGGGCGGCCGCCTGATTCGGCGTGACAGCCTCGGCCAAGGAACGTCTCCTCACCAGCCGTGGTGGTCGGACAGACGTCCGAATAGTTTCTTCAGCCCGTACATGTCGTTAGCGACCCCAAAGGACTCTAGATCAGCGAGCAGCTTCGGCCCGAGTTCGGCCTTCCGCCGATTCCACGTGTCTGTCGCGGCGTGGGCGGAGCCTAAGGGCTTGTCCGAGTCGATGTACCAGGCAACCTTGTCCAGCATCCCCGCCAAGTATCCGAGAACGGTAGGATGGCACGTCGCTGGGTCAACGCACTTCAGAGCGTCGATGACCAGATTGATGAACACGTCGTAGTACTCGAAGCCTCCATCAGCCCGCGCCTTCGTCCATATTGGATCG